>JBFHPX010000353.1:0-1783 GCA_041592575.1 Alcanivoracaceae bacterium | reverse complement strand
GCAGGGACTGGCGCGCAAGCTCGGTCATCAGGTGGAAGTGGCAGAGAGCGGTCCGGAGGCCATTGCCGTGCTCCTCAATGACAGCCGCCCCTATGACCTTATCCTGATGGATTGCGAGATGCCGGACATGGATGGCTTTGAAACCACAGCTGAAATTGTTCGCCTGCAGAACGAAGGCAAGGTTCCCCCCATTCCGATCGTTGCGCTGACCGCCCATGCGGTGCCGGACAAGATTCGCGCCTGTCATGAGGCCGGCATGATCAGTCATATCGCCAAACCGATTAACAGAGAGAAGCTGGACCGCAAATTGCGCACGGTCCTGCAGCTTGATCAACAGAAGAGCGTTCAGGAGTAACCGATCAGCCGCGGGTCAAGTCGCACAGCAACCGATCCACAAAACGCTCCAGCCCGGCCAGATTGGAACAGGGCAAGGCATCACGGCAGTAGGGCTGATACAGCGGCATCACCGAGTCACCGCTACCCCAGCGCGAACGCGCTTCCGGATTTAGCCAGAACACCTGCCGGCAACGGCGACCGATATGCCCCAGCAAATGCTGCTCAGCGGGCAGCTCGTTATTGCGGGCATCACCGAGAATAATCACCGTGGTGCGTTGATCCAGATCAGCTTCGCATTGATTGAGAAAATCCCGGAGCATAGTGCCGTAATCCGTGCCGGAGCCGGCATAACGATCCATCACTTCATCAATGGCCTGGCCCGGCCGCATGCTATTGAACAGCGAGGTCACCTCGCCGAACCGTGAGGCAAAGGCAAAACTGCGCACCGACGGCACCACATCATTCACCGCGTAGAGAAACATCAGCAGAAAACGTGCTGCAGCACTGACTGAACTGGAGACATCACAGATCACCATCAGCTTTGGCTTCTGAACCCTCCGGCGGCGCCAGACCAGCGATGCCGGTACGCCGCCATGTTTCAGGGCCATCACTGTGGTACGGCGACCATCAAGCTGACCACGGCGGGCGCGGCGCTGACGGCGGCCGTGCTTGCGTGCCAGACGCCGGGCCATCTTCTCGACCTGCTGCCGAACATCCCGAAATTCTGCCAGCGTGCGCAAATTAGCCTCGCGCAGCATCTGTTCGCGCAACTGCCGGCCCTGTTCACGGGCCTGCAGTACAAACTGGTCGGCCACGTACTCGCGCACCGCTTCGCGCAACTGGTCACGGGCACTGCGCAACTGCGCCGCCAAGCGCTGATCCTTTCGGCGCCCGCTGTTATCCAGCGCAATGATCTCCTGATCCAGTGCTTCACCGCCAAGCGCCTGCATGATGCGCCGGCCATACAAGCCTTTCTGGGTAATCACGCGAATATTATCGAGGCCGACATTACGCGCAGCCTCCGCCATTTGCCGACTCAGCCTGGCACTGTCGTCCGCCAGCAGCTGCTGCCCCAGCGCCGAGGAAGCGCCGGCACCGGACCCGCCCTGCTGACCCGGCATCATGTCACGCAGGCGATCCAGCATTGACGGGGACGGCTGTTCGGACTCCGCCGCTGAGGCCGCCGGCGGCATACCGTCGAAACGGAAAAAAGCGTCGAAACATTGGTCGAACGCCAGCTTGTCATGCTCGTTTTTCGCCAGCACCAGTGATAACCCCTGCTTCAGGGCTTCACGGTTCTGATAGCCGAGCAATGCCGTGACCTGCACTGCGTCGAGTGTTTCTGCCGGCGACACCGGCAGTTCGGCGCCGCGCAGCACCTTGACGAAGCGGCCGATCACCTGCTCCGACATCAGCGCATCTCACTTGAGCAGGGAAGGCAGATCAT
>JBFHPX010000352.1:0-1799 GCA_041592575.1 Alcanivoracaceae bacterium | reverse complement strand
TCGCCGATCACGTCGAAGGTTTCAGTGCCATCAATACCCAGCGTGATGCGGGTGGTGCCCGATTTGAACTCCAGTGGCATCACGCCCATGCCGATCAGGTTGGTACGATGGATCCGCTCGAAGCCTTCGGCAACAATTGCCTCAACGCCGGCCAGACGCACGCCCTTGGCCGCCCAGTCACGGCTCGATCCCTGACCATAATCCGCACCGGCAATAATGATCAGCGGCTGCTTGCGTTCCATGTAGGTTTCAATCGCCTCCCACATGCGCATGACCTTGCCATCTGGCTCAAGGCGGGTCAGTGAACCCTGCTTCACTTCACCGTTCACCACCGCCATTTCATTGATCAGTTTCGGGTTGGCAAAGGTGGCACGCTGCGCGGTCAGGTGATCGCCGCGATGGGTGGCGTAGGAATTGAAGTCCTCCTCCGGCAGGCCCATCTTGTGCAGGTACTCACCGGCCGCCGAGTCCAACATGATCGCGTTCGACGGCGACAGGTGATCGGTGGTGATGTTGTCCGGCAACACCGCCAGAGCACGCATGCCCTTCATGGTTCGCTCGCCGGCCAGCGCACCCTCCCAGTACGGGGGGCGACGGATATAGGTCGACATCGGTCGCCAGTCATACAGCGGCGGCACCAGCTGGGTGGCCGTCTCGCGCGCCTCGAACATCGGGATATAGACCTGGCGGAACTGATCCGGCTTGACCGCTTTCGCGACCAGCGCATTGACTTCCTCGTCGCTCGGCCAGATATCCTTGAGACGGATTTCCTTGCCGTCCACCACGCCGAGCACATCCTGTTCGATGTCAAAACGAATGGTGCCGGCGATGGCGTAGGCCACCACCAGTGGCGGCGAGGCCAGAAACGCCTGCTTGGCATACGGATGAATGCGGCCATCGAAGTTACGGTTGCCGGACAGCACCGCCGTGGCGTACAGATCACGGTCAATGATTTCCCGCTGAATGTTCGGATCCAGCGCACCGGACATGCCGTTGCAGGACGTGCAGGCATAACCAACGATACCAAAACCAAGCGCTTCGAGATCGTCCAGCAAACCGGCTTCTTCCAGATACAGTTTGACTGCCTTGGAACCGGGTGCCAGCGAGGTTTTCACCCACGGCTTGCGAATCAGACCGAGCTTGTGGGCGTTACGCGCCAGCAAGCCGGCGGCAATCACGTTACGCGGGTTCGAGGTGTTAGTGCAGCTGGTAATGGCAGCAATAATCACCGCGCCGTCCGGCATCAGACCCTTAGCTTCTTCGGCCTGGGCCTTGTCGAGGTCGACCGCAATGCCACGCGACTTCAGCTCGCTCACCGGCAAACGGCGATGCGGGTTGGACGGGCCCGCCATGTTGCGCACCACGGAAGACAGATCAAACTTCAACACCCGCTCGTACTCGGCGGTTTCCAGAGCGTCCGCCCACAGGCCGGCCTCTTTGGCGTAGGTTTCCACCAGCTTGATGTTTTCTTCGCTACGGCCGGTCAGACGCAGATAATCAATGGTCTGCTGGTCGATAAAGAACATCGCTGCGGTGGCGCCATACTCCGGCGCCATATTGGAAATGGTGGCACGATCGCCGATGGTCAGGGAGGCAGCACCTTCGCCGTAAAACTCGAGATAGGCGCCAACAACTTTTTCCTTGCGCAGGAATTCGGTCAGGGCCAGCACCACGTCGGTGGCGGTAATGCCCGGCTGCGCCTTGCCGCTTAACTCAACACCAATGATGTCCGGCAGTCGCATCCAGGAAGCACGGCCGAGCATCACGTTCTCGGCTTCCAGACCACCGACACCGACGGC
>JBFHPX010000351.1:0-1811 GCA_041592575.1 Alcanivoracaceae bacterium | reverse complement strand
GCGGAATACGCGTCTTGCCGGGTGTCATCTGCCGAAACCAGTCTTCCTGACGGATTCCGAGGCGATTCAGGATCTCCGGCGCCTGCCCGGCGATGGCGCCTCGCTTGTCCGACCTCACCATGCGGCCCGTGGCATCGACCAGTTGCAGATAGTCGCTCAGCCGGTAGCCAAACAGACCCTGGGTATCTGCGTTATTGGTGTGGCCCGCTATTGCCAGAGGAACGAGTCTCGGACGCTTCAACTCCGTCGGCTCGTCAACACCCCCGTGGTTCAGCATCTGGATGCGTTGCTGTACAGAGGTGAAATCCGACGCCTCCGGCGTCGCGGCCGTGCCGGCGCGTACCGGGTTCAGGTCCACATAGGCCATACAGCTCAATAGCGCCTTTTCATCCAGCAGCGCCTGACTCTTGTAACGGCTCTCCCAAAAGCGCCCCTTGCAGCCATCCTCCTCATTGGCCCGCCGGGCCAGATGTTCGTTCAGGCATTTCATGAACCAGCCCAGATCGTACAAGCGCTCGCGCCAGCTCTCGACAATGGCCAATGCCGCGAGACGTTCCGCCTCCCCGCTTTCACCACGCCGCCAGCGCTGTACCAGCACATGCCCGGAGAACAACCTGAGCCAGCGATCCGCCACTTGCTCCGCAGACCAGGCCCTGGCCCGTTCCCGGTCAATCCGCAGCACGACATGGTAGTGATTGGACATGATCGCATAGGCACAGAGGTCGACGCTGAACACCTCCACCAGCGTCGCCAACCTGTCCACCACCCACTGGCGCCGGTGCTCATAGTCCTGCCCGGAATACTGATCCCGACCGCAGAGGAAAGCGCGCCGAACGCAGCGGCAGATGCAGTGGTAAAAAGGGGTGTCGTCGAGAGATATCTGAGTAGCACGGGACTGGGTCATCCTGGGCCTCCTTGCCGTCGCAACAATGGTGACGGCTAGACTACCCAACCCATTGACAAACCGATGTCGGCCATTTACCTCGGCATGCGCACGACATTAGCGAAATATGCGTGTCCCACATCAACTGACATCAACTCCGCGCTTGTGATTGAACAACGCCTCTTTCAAAGTGCGCGTGCCTTGATGCCAGATGCCGTAATGCATCCCCACAGCACTGCAGAACGTGCGGTAGAAGAAGGTCATACCGTCATAGTAACGTCGCACCTGTACCTGACTAACTGCCATTCCAACTCCCTCTGTACTCGGCTGAAGGCTGAATAACGCTCGACAATCACTACCCCAGTGATCTGCGATACTCCCCCGGCGCACACCCCTCCCAGCGCCGGAATGCATGATAGAAATTGGCGACATCGGCAAAACCAAGCTGCTCCGCGATCGCTGCAAAGGATAGAGCTTGATCGCGCAACATGGCGCAAGCCCTGGCATGGCGAACCTGATCACGCAGGTCGACGAAACGAACACTCTCTGCTGCCAGATGACGCTGCAGTGTCCGCGGCGTCATATTCAGTGTCGCGGCGATGGCTTCGATGCTTGCCTCCGGCTGGCCAATCCGCTGTTCCAGCAACGCCAGCACCTGCGCCGTCAGCCCGCTGGCCCGGGACAGACGGGCAAGCTGTTGCTGTGCCACCTTGCACAGTCGCTGATGATATTTCGGGTAAGCGGTAGCGAGCGGCGCGGACAGCACCGCCGCATCCATTTCCAGCTCATTGCGCGAATGCGAAAACGTCAGCGGCGCGGCAAAGAACTCCCTATACTGCGACAGATCTTCCGGCGCCGGATGACGAAACCGCACCGCCCGCAACATCAGATTGCCGCCGACCAGCGACCGGCCGATGGCGACCTTGGT
>JBFHPX010000350.1:0-1825 GCA_041592575.1 Alcanivoracaceae bacterium | reverse complement strand
TAACGAAACTTCCCTTCTCACTCAGCCAGCCGTAATGGCCATGCTCACGCAACAGGCCCTTCGCTGCCTGCAAACGCTGGCCTACTTCGGCACTGTTCTCCAGACTACGCTGCGCAGCCGGAATGCCGAGCGCGGCCAATGGCCGGGCCATGCTGGTTTCCGGATTGGATGGCGCCACTGCGAACCAACCGTTTGGCCAGTGTACGCTGAATACCGCCACCAGCATGGTGATCATCAGCGGCACCGCCACATAACGGGTTGCCAGACCGATCAGCAGAAAAACGCCTCCGACCAGCTCGGCAGCGATGGCCAGCACCGCCAGCAAGGTCGGAAACGGCAGCCCCAGCCCCCAGTCGTCATTGCCGAACCAGGCAACCGTGGACTCAAAGCTGCCGGCCTTCTGCCAGCCCGCAGCAATCATCACCGGCGCCAGAAACAGACGTAGCAACAAGGGCGCAATGAAATCGAGTCTGCGTGTGTTGTTGAACAGGGAATGAAGGCGGCGGGCAACGCGAATCAGTGATGACATGACAGGCTCCTGTATCGGGTTGTCACTCTGATGCGAGCGTGCGCCGCTTGTTACAGCGGTCAGCGCGGGTGTTCATGGAGGTGCTTGAGCACCTGATCGACTTCCTCGTCGCTGGCATCGCCGTGCATATGCGGAACAGCACCCAGAAGCTGTCGCAGGTTACGCAGGTAACGCCTGCAATTAGCGCACATAAAGAGGTGCAAACGCAGCGCCGCACGCTGGCCAAAGCCGAGCTCGTCGTCGAGCAACGCTTCAGCTTTTGCAGGCACATCACGGCACTTCAGCATTCGCCAGTCTCCTCAAAATGATCCACCAGAGCAAACAGCCTGGCCCGCGCGCGGTGCAATAGCACCCGGGCATTGGATGCGGAAATGCCCAGCATGTTACAGACCTCGTCAAAGGGCAGGCCGTCACTGTCGCGCAACTCCAGCAGCGCCCGCTGGTTCGGCGGCAGGCTGTCGAGCAGGGCCGTCAGGCAATCGGCCAGCTCCTCCCGGGTCAACAGGCTATCCGGGCTGTCCGCATGCCAGTTTACCGGCGGCGCGCCCCAGTGACCGTTACTGCGGAAGCGGTCAGCGAACGGCTCCGCTCCCTCCGGCTGCAGATCTTCCAGAAACACTTCACGTTTGCGCTGGCGCAACATCATCCGCGCTTCGTTAATCACGATTCGCGACAACCAGCTGCGCAGCGCGGCACGCCCTTCAAAAGCCTTTAGCGCAGCATGGGCCTTGATCCAGGCGGTCTGCACCACCTCCCCGGCCTCGGACTCGCCAACGATCGGCCGCGCCAGCGCCAGCAAGGCACGGTGATGAGCACGCACCAGTCTGGCGAATGCCGCTTCATCCCCGGCGCGCAACAGCGCCAGCTCACTGGCGTCGTCTGGCAAACCGGTCATCGCTGTTCACTCATGAGGTATTTCAGGCTTCTTCCTTCAGGGCGATCTTCGCCTGCCAGATCTTCGGTCCGGTTTTATGAACCGATTCGCCACCGGAGTCTACTGCCACAGTCACCGGCATATCCTCCACTTCAAACTCGTAGATCGCTTCCATGCCCAGATCCTCAAAGGCCACCACGCGGGACTTGCGGATCGCTTTCGACACCAGATAAGCCGCGCCACCGACTGCCATCAGATAGACCGCCTTGCTATCGCGAATGGCGTCAATCGCCGTGTCACCGCGCTCGGCCTTGCCGACCATGCCGATCAGACCGGTCTTTTCCAGCATGGTACGGGTGAACTTGTCCATCCGCGTCGCCGTGGTCGGG
Source organism: Alcanivoracaceae bacterium (assembly GCA_041592575.1). Classification (GTDB taxonomy): domain Bacteria; phylum Pseudomonadota; class Gammaproteobacteria; order Pseudomonadales; family Alcanivoracaceae; genus PGZG01. Next base: position 33 of record JBFHPX010000350.1, on the reverse strand, counting down.
CCGGCCGGGCCGACCACCTCGACGCGCACCGGG
>JBFHPX010000349.1:0-1919 GCA_041592575.1 Alcanivoracaceae bacterium | reverse complement strand
ATTCGCGGAATCACGGCGTCATACCCTTCCAGCACCCGACCTCGATAATGGATTTCCGGCTTCAGCGAGGCCATGCTCATGTAACAGCGCAAAGTATCGATAACATCTACTTCATGACCGGCCTGCTGGCCGGCTTCCACCAGCCGTCTGGTGGAGTACAGATTCTTGTTACGCGACAAAATGGCAATTTTCATAGGGAACTCTTGGGCCGCTTTTTCCGGCCGAGCAGATAGGAGGCATTGGGATCGACGCACAGACCTTCCATGGCGGTACGACCCAGCAGCATACGAAACTTCATGTTCTCTCGATCGGTCAGCGTGATCTCGATTGGCCAGCGCCGCTCACCAAGCTTTACGTCGGTGCGAATCACAATTCGCTGCTCACTGTGGCCACCGGAATCAGTAACCTGCCGACGCTCCAGCACCGGGCACACGCACTCGGTCACCAGCTCGGTGTTCTTCTGCAAAGGATGCATACAAAACCGCACCCACTCCTGGTCACCGACAAAGTAGGTGCTCAGCTCGAATGCATGCAGTGCCGAGGTACGTGCTCCGGTATCTGCCTTGACCTTGATCTGGCGAATGCCCAACTCCGGCAAGGACACCCACTCACGCCAACCGATGCGTTGCATGATCAATCCGCCCGCTTCTCGCCGAGCAGCTCGATCTTGTAACCATCCGGATCCTCGACAAACGCCAGAATGGTACTGCCATGTTTCATCGGCCCCGGTTCGCGGGTGATCTTGCCACCCTTCTCACGGATACGATCACAGGCGGCGTAAACATCGTCCACCGCCAGCGCGATATGACCATAACCATTACCAAGGTCATATTGCGGCGTATCCCAGTTATGCGTCAGCTCGATGGCGGCGCCGTCGGCCTCATCCTGATAGCTGACAAAGGCCAGCGTGAACCGCCCTTCCGGGTAGTCCTTGCGACGCAGCAAACGCATGCCGAGCACCTCGGTGTAAAACGCAATCGAGCGGTCAAGATCTCCGACCCGCAACATGGTGTGAAGAACTCGCATAATCTCCCTCCGGCAGGCCGCGAAGACCTGCAAACAAAAACGCCCGACTAGCGTCGGGCGTTCGGTGCGATACGTCAAGCAACGAGCGGGCCGTTATTGCATCCGTCGTCCTTTCTTCGCAGCAATCCGCAGACGCAGGGCGTTCAGGCGGATAAAGCCTTCAGCATCCTTCTGGTTGTAGGCACCGGCGTCGTCTTCAAACGTGGCAATAGAAGCATCGAACAGGCTGTCTTCCGAACGACGACCCACCACGCTGACGTTGCCCTTGTACAGTTTCACCCGAACATCACCGTTAACGTATTCCTGGGTCGCATCGATCAGCTGCTGCAGCGCCAGACGCTCCGGCGACCACCAGTAGCCGTTGTAGATCAGTTCGGCGAACTTCGGCATGATGCTGTCTTTCAGGTGCGCGGATTCACGATCCAGCGTCAGCGATTCAATCGCCCGGTGAGCGCGCAGCATCACGGTACCGGCTGGCGTTTCGTAACAGCCGCGTGACTTCATGCCAACGTAACGGTTCTCGACCAGATCAAGACGACCGATACCGTTGGCACCGGCAACCTTGTTCAGCTGTTCCAGCACCTGGGCCGCACTGGTGGGCTTGCCGTCGATGGCAACAATATCGCCCTTCTGATAGGTCAGGGTGACGTAGGTCGGCTTATCCGGCGCCGTTTCCGGGCTGACGCTCCAGCGCCACATGTCTTCTTCCGGCTCCCACCACGGGTCTTCCAGATTGCCGCCCTCATAGGAGATGTGCAGCAAATTGGCGTCCATGGAGTAAGGCGACTTCTTCTTGTTCTTGGCAAAGTCCACCGGGATATTGTGCGTTTCGCAATAAGCCATCAGCTTTTCACGGGAGGTCAGATCCCACTCGCGCCAGGGCGCGATCACCT
>JBFHPX010000348.1:0-2017 GCA_041592575.1 Alcanivoracaceae bacterium | reverse complement strand
TGTGATCCTCATGTTTCGGTGCGATATGGCCCATACAGTACTGGCAGACCGGGCCAGCTCGTGAGAGGCTGCGCGGACATTGTAGTTGTCATTGGTGGCCAGATTGTCCTCTACCCTGCACGCCGAAGCCTTGACCGCCCTGCCCGCCTGGACCCGGCAGGCAAACCAGTCAACCACCTATCTACGGATGTTCATCGAGGTGGCCGAGCAGAATGGCTTTTCCCGGGCCAGCATCCTGAGCAGCGCCGGGTTGCCGCAGACCCTGCTCGACGACCCGTCCGGCCGGGTTTCCCTGCAGGCCATCTGGCAGCTGCTGGATGCGATCCTGACACTCGGCGGCCCGCCGGCACAGGCATTCTAGGCCGGCCTGCGAATGCCGCTCACTGCACACGGCAGCCATGGTTACGCGCTGATGTGCGCGGGCACGCCGCGCCAGGCCATCCATATCCTCGAACGCTTCTGGCATTTGCGCGGGCGCGGCTTTGTGCTCACCGTGGAAAGCACGAACGTAGGGCTGTTCTTTGAGGTGATCGCGGAGGCCGCGCTGCCTGAAACGCTGCGCGATATACAACTCAGCGCAATCCTTACCAGCATGTATCAGGCCATGCAGTTCATGATGCCAATGCTGCCGACCGAAGACGTAATCTGGTTACACGGCGCCATGCCCGAGGGCTTTGAGCGCTGGCAAGACAAGCTGCCGACAATGCGCTTTGCCATGCCACGCGCGGGTATTTCCCTGCGCGGCGACCTGTCGGCACTGGATCAGCCGCTGCCCACCGCCAACCCCGAAGCACTGGCACAGGCGCTGTCCCAGTGCGAACGGGAAAGCGTGCTGATGACAGAAGACGATGACATAGTTCGCCGCGTGCGCGCTGCGATGACGCCTGATAACGACGGTTACCCGACACCGGAACAGCTTGCCGCCAGACTGCACCTGACACCGCGAACATTTCGTCGCCGCCTGCATGAGCAGGGGCAAAGCTATCAACAACTACTGGAGCAGGCGCGCAGACGCGACAGCTGCCGGTTGCTGGCGCAGCCGGAGCTGGAAATCCGCCGCATCGGCGAGCTGCTTGGCTACACCGATCCGGCGAACTTCACCCGCGCCTTCAGGGGGTGGACGGGGATGGCACCGAGTCAGTGGCGGCTGGCGCAGCAGTCGTAGCAGCAGGCGCGACCTTGGCACCCTCTTTTTCCAACTGAATCACCACATCAATGCGGCGATTTTTGGTGCGGCCTGCCTCCGACTCATTGTTAGCAATCGGACGGGTTTCACCATAACCAACAGCTCTCAACTCGGTGTTCTGCAGGCTGGGTTCGCCGTTCAGGTAAGCCACCACCGCATTGGCACGCGATTCTGACAAGTTCATATTAAAGTCATCACCACCGTAGGAATCAGTGTGTCCCTCAATAGTGGCCAACTCGGACTTGGCCAGCTGAATGGCATACACCACCTTGGCCAACAGTCTCTTGTGCTCGACCTTCAGGTCCGCCTTGTTGCTGTCGAAGTTGAGGCCGATCATACGCACGATCAGGGTTTTGCCCTGACGGAACACTTCAGCTTCCTCAACGGTAAAAATATTCTCCAGTTCGGCCAGCAATGCCCGATAGCGCTCCTCTGCGGCCAGCTGCTCGTTATACTGGCTGAGCTGCTCGTTATAGATACCGAGCTTCAACTCATAGTCCTTCACCAATGCTGCCAGGCGTGCGATTTCAGCGGCATGGTCGTCCACCACCAGGCGCAGTTGCGCCAGTTCCTGCGACTCTTTCTGCAAAGTTCCCACGCGCGCCAGAATGGCGTCCCGGGTAGGCTCATAACCATCATGCAGTGACGGCACGATGTTCAGTTCGTCAGCTATAGCGATCAGCGGCTTTTCGTAATTGGTGATGATGTCTTCGACGGCAAAATCTTTTTTCTTCACGCCAATGGCAAGCCGGGTAATGGTAATTGCATGCTGAGCTTCATTGCGGGCACGCCGGGCCAGATCTCGCGGATAGTCAGTGTCGTAACGGTTCT
>JBFHPX010000347.1:0-2034 GCA_041592575.1 Alcanivoracaceae bacterium | reverse complement strand
GGCAGGCGGTGCTGCTGTATTGCGAGGTTGATCAATCGCGGCATTTGCGCGATCGGCTCGGTATCACCACGGCGGATCTGTTGCTGGCGGACCTGGCGGCGCATATCAAGAACCATCTGCAGCAGGCCAGTCGGCTCGCGCATTTTGCGGAAGGCAGCTTCTGTGCGCTGCTGGTCGATACCGATCCGGTGACGGCACGCGATATCGCCAATGCCTTGTGCAATAGCGTGGCCACCAGCGTGTTCACGACCGGGCAGGAATCGGTCTCCATGACCTTGAGCGTGGGGATCGCGGGCCTGGATGGCCGCTATGCCTCCGGGCAGGATTGGTTGAGCGCTGTGGCCGTCGTCTGCGATCTGGCCCGTGCTGCAGGTGGCAACAACGTGAGGTTGCATCACGAGGCAGAGACCGACGTGGCGGCGCATGAGCAGCATCAGCGCACCGCCGATCTGCTGCGAACCGCGCTGGCGAATGACGAATACTATTGTCTGTATCAGCCGATTGCTGGATTACGCGGCAAGAAGGTCGAGCGCTATGACGTTCTGCTCAGATTACGCGATCCTCAGGGGCGTGAAATTTCCGCGGCGCGTATTCTTGATGTGGCGCGTGTCGAAGGTCTGGTGCCCGAGCTCGATCGCTGGGTGGTAGGCCATGTGATCGAAAAAATACGCACGCGGATGGATTCCGGATCGAAGACGGTATTCTTCATCAAGATCGCCGCGGAAACGCTCAATGATCCGGGGTTCATGGTCTGGCTCGAGGCTAGACTGGCGGAGTCGGCAGTGGACCCGCAGCGATTTGTGTTCGAATTCCTCGAAAGCGATGTGTCCATGGCCTTGCGCGTGGCCGGTGAACTGTTCGGGCATCTGCATCGTATCGGCTGCTCGGTCGCGCTGGAGCATTTTGGCGAAAGCCTGAATGCGTTGCAGCTATTGAGCCATCTGCAAGTGGATTATGTGAAACTCGACGCGGCCTTTGTCGCCAATCTGGTGAGCAATCAGGCGAATCGGGACAGTGTCCGCGATATTCTGCGGCATGCCAGCATGTCAGGGGTCCTGGTCATTGCGGGTTTTGTTGAAGATGCGGCGAGCCTGGCCGTGCTTTGGCAGTGCGGCGTGCATTTCATTCAGGGGAATTTCCTGCAGGAACCCGATACGGCGATGAATTACGATTTCAGCGATGCCTTGTCAGAGTGATTTGTCAGGTAAGCTGATTCATCCAAATCAAACCGCAACTCGTCGTCGGCTCCGGACAGGAAAATGCCGGGGCAGGCCCCGGCATTTACAGATACTCAATGGATAGTGACAGTGCGGTGGATCAGGCAGCGCTGCGCTGCAAGCCGCCGGTCACAGCCGTACCATTGTTGTCGCCTGAATCCTTGAGTGTGGCGGCCTGCGCCAGGCTGATGCTGTCCAGATAGTCGTAGATCTGGTGGCTCAGCTGATCCCACAGCAACAGGCTTTGACCCCGGGGTGCGACGGCGACAGGGGTGATCTGGCTCGGCTGGGCAATGGATTCGAGGCTCTCATCGACGGCGCGCAGGATATCGGCAATGCTGATTTCACTGGCGGGGCGACGCAGACAATAACCGCCACCGGGACCGCGCAGGCCGGTCACCAGTCCTTGCTTGCGCAATTGCGCGAACAGCTGCTCGAGATAGGAAACGGAGATGGACTGCTCGACGGAGATATCGGCCAAGGTCACGGGGCCCTGCTTGTGACGCAGCGCCAGTTCCATCATCGCAGTGATTGCATAACGGCCTTTGGTCGAAAGTTTCATAACTGAACCTCGCTTTGTGAAAATTCGGAAAAATGGCTGGAGTGCAGGAGATGTATTCCTGACTAGCATGGTAGGGAATTCTAGCGATAGTTGAGTGTATTGGTCAAGCTTTATCCCGCACGTGGTACCCGGTTGAGTGTCTGAAGCACCGGGCTGTACGGAATAAATATTATTCTATTCAGATAGTAAGGATATTCCACAGTGGTTTGTGGAAAATTGTGTCGGGGCTGGATTCCGCAGTCACGGAAAGGCATT
>JBFHPX010000346.1:0-2068 GCA_041592575.1 Alcanivoracaceae bacterium | reverse complement strand
GTGCGCCTGCAACAGATTACGTCTGAATACATGTTTACCGCGTCTTCCCCGGATGGCGGCAGCGGTGCCATTGGTACCGGCGCGGAAGAAGGGCGGCTGGAGTTTGTCGAGGCGGTGCCGGATTTCGATGCTCGCCTGAAGGCGGCGCAGCAAGCCTGGGCCGGCACACCGGATATCAGTCGCGAGCTTCGTTCTGTGGCATCAAAGTGGGCGTTTATCCGCGAGTCTCTGGTGAAGTTCTACGAGAATTCTGTGCCGTATGTGGTTCATCGTTACTCGAATCAGATGGTAGAGTCGCTTAACATGGCCGCTGAAATGGCTCGCCAGTAAAGTTCACCCGGCGCCTTCGGGCGCCACCATCAGTTCACCGGAGTGCAAGATGAAACGGATTTTCACCGTGTTACTGCTGTGCCTCAGCTCGCTGGCTGAGGCACAGATCGCCCGTAGCGATACCTTGTTGCTGGAACTCAGCGCCTGGCGCGCCCGTGCCGGATTTCATCAGCTTTCTATCAACGGCAATGCGCCGGAAGATATCAGCACGCTGCAGTCGATACTTGCTGAAGGGGCAACCTATGCCGAGCGGGTTCGGGCCAAGGCGGAGGGCGATACCCTGACCACCGCCGGCGAGTTGCTGGCACTGTGGGAAGATTTGTCTGCCCGTGCCGTCGACAACCCGCTGGCGACGCTTGGCTACGCCGATTTCAATGCCTTCAGCGAACTCAATACACTGGTGGTGGATATCAGCAAGCGTTGTCAGGCACTGTCGGAGCTCGCCAGCGCCGGCCCACGCGATGACCTGCTGCAGATGGGTATCGGGCTGCAACGTCTGGCTTCGGAGTATCTGGCCTTGACCGCATTCCCGTCCGCCGGCATCAATACCGGCACCACTGAGCCGTCACTAAATTTCGGCGAGGAAGCGATGGCTTTTGAGCGCAGTCTCGATAGCGTGGAGGCGCGTTACAAAGGCGACGACCGGATGTCGCGGATGCTTGCCCAAACCCGTACTCGCTGGAGCTTTATCCGTAGCGCCGTGCCGGAGCTGGACAATCCGGACTCAGCCAAGGTGCCCCTGCTTTTCCATCGTTACAGCAGCCAGATTACCGCCGATCTGATGGCGCTGGAGGACTGATCAGGCCGATCTTTCTGTCAGCCAGTCGGCGATAATCCGCCAGCTGTGATCCGGGGCCTTGCTGCCGGCAAATACGCCGGCATGACCGCCGGGCACCACTTCAAAACGCTTGTCGCGACTGGCTGTCACCCGCAGTACGTCCCGTGCTGCACTGACGCTGACAATCCGGTCCGTGGCGCCGGCCAGAGCCAGCAGATCGCAACGAACATTGTCGAGCTGAACGCTGCGATCGCCGATCTCGATCTTGCCGCCGGCCATGCTATTGGCAATCAGCATCTTTTCGATCACTTCCCTTACCGTGGCACCGGGATAATCGACCATGTCGTTGAACCACTGGCCCATGGTCATGTATTCGGTGACGTACTCGCGGTCGTTGATGTTCCTGACCAGATCCAGATAGGCCGTGACCACGCCCGGCGGGTTGGTCATCTTGAAGCCGAAAGACAGCAGGTTGCCGGGAATATGGAACAGGCGGGTATCAAGTGGCGCGAGGCGCAGGCTGAACCAGTCGTGCGCTTTTAGCGCCGGCAAGCTGAGCAGGGCCAGCAGTTTGCCGTACGGTCCGCTTTGGTGGAAATTGACCGGGCTGGCGATGGTGGCGAGATTGCGCACCGGCGCCTCCGGATGGCCACCCAGATACATCAGGCAAAGCAGTCCGCCCATGCAGTAGCCGACCAGACTGATCTGTTCACTGCCGGCATGCTCACGCACCGCCGTCACGGCCTGTGGCAGCCACTGATTAACGTAGGTGTTCAGGGTCAGTTCGCGATTGGAATGCGATGGCCGGCCCCAGTCGAGCAGGTAGACGTCATAACCGCGCGCCATCAGGTAACGGACCATGCTGCGGCTGGGCATGATATCGAAGGTCCAGGCCTGAATGCCGAGTGCCGGCACCAGCAGAATCGGCAAACGTTTCTTCTCACGGCTGACTGGCAGCGG
>JBFHPX010000345.1:0-2099 GCA_041592575.1 Alcanivoracaceae bacterium | reverse complement strand
TGCAACCCGGCAGCCCGAGACTCCCAGTCGTTGACGGCGGCCTTCCAGCGGCCAAGAAAGTTTTCGAGGTTCTGCTGATAGGTCACGCTGCCTTCCGCATCCAGCCTGGTCAGTCTTGCCGCCAGTTCGGTTGCAACGCTGGCAAGGCGACGTGGATCTAGATGCATGTGCGGATTGCCAGCGGCATGAATGTCACCATGCGCACGATCCAGTTCGTCCGGTTTTTCAATCAACTCCACCAGTTCGGCCGCGTAGAGCAGGCCATCGCCCTGCTGTATGCGTGGATTGGCTGAGCGAGACAGCAGCACCGGTAGCCAGCCCACTTCGAGTTCAGCGCCGGTGCAGATCACCAGATCCGCAGTGCGGACCGCGCTGATCAGGCTCGGTCTGGCCTGAACCTTGTGCGGGTCCTGATCGGCGCTGATGGCGGTGCTGATATTGACCCTGTCGGCGCCAATCTCACGGGCCAGTGATGCCCACTCCGGCTCGCAGGCAAAAACATTCAGTTTGGCCATGCTCGCTGATGACGTGGCCAGCAGTATCGTTGTTGCCAGGCATTTCAGTATTCGCATTTCGCCTCCCGGCATCGGGGCGGCAAGCCGCCCCGGGTTCAGGTTCAGAATGTATGGGCGCCGTGGGCACCGAGGCTCAGGTTGTACTGCAGCATGACCTGATTGAAATTCTCGCGGCCATCTTCGGTGCTGATGTCATTGCGGTTGACCTGCAGACGCAAACGAGAGAACTCGGTGGGTAACCAGGTCAGTGCAACGCTATGCTGGCGTGACAGGCCGATGTCTTCCCGGGTGCCATCTTCCACCAGCTCGCCATTGATTCCTGCAGCGGCCGAGCGCACACCGATCTGCCAGCGCTGCGCGAATCCCCAGGTGGCGGAAGCGTAGGCGGCGCGCTGATTCAGCGACAGCGGAATGCCGATTTCGAGCGGATCAGTGTGGTAGGTGGCGGTCTGATCCGAGTCGATCTCGAACACCTCGGCCTGAATGTTGAAACTGCCTTTGCCGTAGGCGCCGGTGGCGAAGCGCTTGTACACCGCTTGCAGGCCATAAAGCGCGGCGCTGCCTTCGCTGACAAAGGCTTCTGCGCCCTCTTCGTGGAACGCTTGCTGGCTGTCATGTCGTGCCGCCGAAACGCCGAGCTGCAGTGCCTGACGGGTGCCGAGATCCGGGGCGATGCGGGCATAGCCGGTGATCAGCCGTGGGCCTTTGCGCAGTGGCAGTCCGAGGTCTTCCTCGTCTGCAGGGGGATTGGCGAAGCCCTCATCGACCCACTCCTCAACGACTTCTTCCCCGTCCAGTTCGCTGCCAAAACGCTCCAGCTCACTGCCCTGCAGAAGCTCGACACCGATCTGAGCAAACGTGGCGGTCGGCGCCAGCCAGTTCAGTTGCACGCCGGTATCACGCAGGCCGTGGTCACCAAACAGGCTCAGATAGGCGAGGTTCTGATCAGCAAAATCCCAGCTGTGGACATGCTTTTCATTGTGATAACCGATGGCGCTGAGAAATTTGCCGCCCTTCAGTGTCAGTCCGGCAGGCAGTGAGCGGGTCTGGAACCAGGCTTCCTCGATTTCCACCTCGCCATCGGCGAGAGCGGCGGTGACGAAGGCATCAAAGTAACTGTCCACCGAGCCGGACAGGGTCAGCTCCAGTTCGCGCAGGTTGAAGCCCTGGCCGAGGCTGCCGTGCTGATGTTCTTCATGGGCATGGCTGTGCAGGGCGCTGCTGTGTTCCTCGAGGATTTCCACGCCTTCGCCGTCGACGCTGTCATGGTAGTAAAGGCCATCAAGAATGACCGACATGGCCGGGTTGAAGTTACGCAAATCGGTGTTGGCGCTGGCAATGGCTGAGCAAAGGGTGCTGCCTGCGACGATGGCAGACAGGGCAAGACGCTTGTTCATAAAACGCTCCTGAAAAACAGAATGAATTGTCGGGTAAAACCGGAATTCAGCTGCGGAGCGGCGGCCCGCGGGCCTGATAGGGAGTGTACAGGAGGGATTGGTAGTCGAGCAGGACGGTCTGGTAGGGCAGTGCTACCGACGGCGCTGCAGTCGGACTGTGGCTGCTTCCCGGCAGGGCCGCGCCATG
>JBFHPX010000344.1:0-2215 GCA_041592575.1 Alcanivoracaceae bacterium | reverse complement strand
GCAGCGTCATCCGACCAAGGGCTACCCGATGCACGCAGACTTCCTGCGCGTCGACAAGACCCACAAGATCACCATGATGGTTCCGGTTCACTTCCTGAATGAAGACAAGTGCACTGGCGTGAAAAACGAGGGCGGCGAAATCCAGCACAACCTGGCCGAAGTTGAAGTCAGCTGTCTGCCACAGAACCTGCCGGAATTCCTTGAAGTCGACATGACCGACGTCAAGCTGAACCAGGTAGTCCACCTGTCCGACATCAAACTGCCGAAAGGCGTTGAGCTGGTCCAGCTGGCTCACCAGCACGACCTGCCAGTAGTAGCAGTGCACTCCAAGAAAGGCGCTGCTGCTGATGACGCAGCTGAAGGCGAAGGCGAAGCAGAAGCCTGATAGCAGTTTGTTAAGTAATAGAGGGATCTGACGTTGTGGCGGAACCGGTTCTGTTAATCGTTGGTCTGGGCAATCCGGGCCGCGAATACGAGGACACCCGCCACAACGCCGGCGCCTGGTTTGTGAACGCCCTGGCGCGCAGCCGGGGCGTTTCGCTTTCTGAGGACAAGAAATACTTCGGCCTCACCGGCACCTTCACGTTTGAAGGCAACCAGATACGCCTGCTGATCCCCACCACCTATATGAATCGCAGCGGTCAGGCGACGTCAGCGCTGGCAAATTTCTTCAAGATTCCGACCACGCAGATGCTGGTGGCCCACGATGAACTGGATCTCGCCCCGGGCACCATTCGCCTGAAAATCGGCGGTGGCCACGGCGGTCACAACGGCCTGCGCGATATCGTCAGCTGCCACGGCAACCAGAACAATTTTATTCGCCTGCGGGTAGGCATTGGTCACCCGGGCAACGCCGCCATGGTAACGCCGCACGTACTCGGCAAACCGCCCGCCGCAGACCGGGAAAAAATCGAACGCGCCATTGATGAAGCGGTGAGTTATAGCGCCGACATAATGCGCGGTGATATCAACCGGGTGATGAACAGCCTGAACGGCTTCAAGGTCTGAGGCGATCCTTCTGGTAGCGACGCAACACCCACTGCCCTGCAACACTTTCCCGAATCGGCAATAACGCTTCCTGCACCGCCTGCGGCTGCTGCTCGAACGGCATCATGTCCCAGGGCGTGCCCGGCGGCGACAGCAGCGGTGCATACAAAGAGGCCGCGGCAATATCCGCCAGCGTCAGTTTGTTACCGACCAGATAACGATCCGGATCGCCCTTGATGCAGCGCTCGATCAACGCCAGCCCCTCGCGCACTTTCTCCCCTGCCGCGGCGACCTTCTCCGGGCGAATACCATATAACTGCGCCACGCCCTTCTCCGTCACCGGCACCAGCAGCCGCTTGATGATTTTCGGCAGGTTGTAAGGATCAAACATGGCATCCATCACCGCCGGCTGGCCCAGCACCAGACCATACATCCAACGGCGCACATAAATGCCGTAACGATCAAACTGCTGCTCCAGCTCAATCACTTTCTGGCGATCGTCGCCCGCCGCCGGGATCAGCACATCGTTCGGGTAATACTTCTCCAGATAGTAGGCGATCCTGGTGGAATCGCCGACGGTGCGCTTGCCGTCCCGCAGGACCGGCAAGGTATCGATATTGGCCATCAGCCGGGTGCGCAGGCGGTGCGGCCCCGGCAACAGGTTACGGGTGACGTAGGGCAGGCCCTTGTGATCGAGCTGCCAACGGCTTTTTTCGCAGTAATGGGAGATCGGAAACTGGTACAGGATACGGGTCTGGCTCATCGGGCTCCTCCTTGGTCCGACGAGTCTAGCGACCCTCGGGGAACGGTCAGAGGCAGGGGCGCCACGGTCAATCGTCATTGCGGTCAGGAAGCGGCGGACTGGCCCGGTTTCTGCTAACATCGCGCCTCATTTTTTCGAGGGGCAAACCATGGGCTTCAAGTGCGGTATCGTCGGCCTGCCGAACGTCGGCAAATCCACCCTGTTCAATGCCCTGACCAAGGCCGGCATCGAAGCCCAGAACTTCCCGTTCTGTACCATCGAGCCGAACACCGGCGTGGTGCCCATGCCGGACCCGCGGCTGGAGCAGCTGGCCACCATCGTCAAACCCCAGCGGATCATTCCCACTACCATGGAATTCGTCGACATTGCTGGCCTGGTCGCCGGCGCCTCGCAGGGTGAAGGTCTGGGCAACAAGTTCCTCGCCAATATCCGCGAGACCGACGCCATCGCCCATGTCGTGCGCTG
>JBFHPX010000343.1:0-2267 GCA_041592575.1 Alcanivoracaceae bacterium | reverse complement strand
CGAAGATTTTTCTGTTCCATTTCCTGCGCGACTATCAGGTCTCGGTGCGTCCCGGCTATGAGGCACCGTACCAGCTGGTGCCGCTGGCGATGCCGAAAGACGGCCTGCCGGTAACCATCCAGAAGCTGTAGGAGCCGTCGACCGGTGGCGATACCTTCACCGCCGGTCCGCTGCTGCTATACTGCGGCGTCATTTGATGCCGCAGATACCCTGTCATGAAATACGCCATTCTCCCGGTCACCCAGTTCGAGCAGAACTGTTCCATCCTGCAGTGCGAGGAAACCGGCAACCTTGCCGTGGTGGATCCGGGCGGCGATGTCGAACACATCCTTGATGCCCTGCAGCAGATCGGCGGCAAGGTGGAGAAAATTCTCGTCACCCATGCCCATATTGATCATGCCGGTGCGGTCGCCGATCTTGCCGAGCGCCTCGGCTTGCCGATCGAGGGGCCGCAGCGCGAGGACAGCTTCTGGATCGATATGCTGCCGCAGCAATCGCAGATGTTCGGTTTCCCGCCAGCGCGCGCCTTTACACCAACCCGCTGGCTGGAACACGGTGACAGCGTCAGCATCGGCAATACCCGGCTTGATGTGTTGCACTGCCCGGGCCATACGCCCGGCCATGTGGTGTTTGTCGAGCCGCAATCACGGCTGGCGATTGTTGGCGATGTACTGTTTGCCGGCTCCATCGGCCGCAGCGATTTTCCCCGCGGCAACCATGAAGAGCTGGTACGCTCGATTCGCGAGCGACTGTTTCCGCTCGGTGATGACATCGGTTTTATTCCCGGCCACGGCCCGATGTCCACCTTCGGCCAGGAACGGCAGACCAACCCGTTCGTCAGCGACCATCGCGGCTAACGACCACCAGATCAGGGAGAGACCCGATGCGCGTCATGATGATCCTGCTTGCCGGCACACTGCTCAGCGCCTGCCAGAGCGCCAGCTCCAGCCTGCCACCGGCCTGCACGCTCAAACCCGAGTCGGGTAAATGCCGGGCCGCCCACACCCGCTACTGGTTTGATGCCGACAGCGGAAGCTGCCGGGCCTTCATCTGGGGTGGCTGCGAGGGTGTGGTGCCGTTTGAAACACTGGAGCAGTGCCAGCAAACCTGCCCGGTCGATGCGGATGCCGACGCAAGCGCAGAACAGACGCCGGCACCGCTGCCACGGCCAATGCGCGGCTACTGACACACAACTGTCATGATCAACGCGGAAGCTGTCGCCGCCGCGGCCCTGTGGAGATTCCCATGCGTACCATCCTGATTGTGCTGACCCTGATGACGCTGGCAGCCTGCGCCCGCAGCCCGGACATCAAGCTCTACGAGGGGGCAGACCTGCCGGCGGAAAAGCTGCTGCTGGTGGATGTGCCGGTGGAGCTGGAAATCGTTGTCATCAACGAGCAACGAGTCGAAGGCATCAACAAGCTGTTCAGCCTCGGCGACCGCACCCTGCACCTGCAGCCGGGCGAGTACCGGATCATTGCCTATTACAAGAATCTGTTTGAACTGCCGGGCAACAATCACGAAGTGGTGAAGTCCGACCCGGTGCTATATCGGATCAGCGGCGCAGCAGGCAGCCATCATCGGCTCAGCTTTGATGAGCCGGCAGATGTCGATGAGGCGCGCGAGATGGCAAAAAACTTTGCCGGCTACAGCCTGAATCTGGCCACCGCAGAACAACTACCTACCGAGGCCAGTGGCATGATGCAAAGGCAGGGCTTTCTGACGATCCAGTCCGCGCCGGTAGCCGCCAGTGTCAGCAGCGTGGCGCCGGAGACCGACGGCGAACTGAGCCATATTGATCTGCTCAAAGCCAGTTGGCAAAACGCAACCGCGGAAGAGCGGCGATCGTTTCTGCGCTGGATTGCCGAGACGCCCGCTGCCCCTGCGCCACAGTAAACGACAGCCGGTCATTCGCCCTGCAGTGTGGCCAGCAGGCGACGCTCACCACCCCGATCACGGTGCTCACACAGATATATTCCCTGCCAGCTTCCCAGCGCCAGAGCGCCCTCACGAATCGGAATCAACAATGACGGTCCGATCAGCACACTCTTGATATGCGCGGGCATATCGTCATCACCCTCCAGCGTGTGCTCATAGTAAGGCGCCCGCTCCGGCACCATGACATTGAAATGGCGCTCCAGCTCAGCACGCACATCCGGGTCCGCATTGTCGTTGATCGCCAGGGACGCCGAGGTGTGCTGGATGAACAGGTGCAGCAAACCGAGTCGATACTGCGGCAGAGAAGGCAGTGCGGCGACCACCTCTCT
>JBFHPX010000342.1:0-2303 GCA_041592575.1 Alcanivoracaceae bacterium | reverse complement strand
TCTGCCGACGCCAAATACCGACTGCACCGCCGTGTCGACATGACTGTGGGTTACGCCAATGAAACCGTTACACGGTCGCCAGCCGAGGTCAGCAAGACCGACGAGGACCGTTATGATCTTAAAGTGAAAACCCGGCCGGGTGATACCGTGCAACTGGCCTTCGGCCTCGGTACCGCAGACCGTGATGGCTCCGGTTATGTGGCAGATGGTCTGGAAAATCCACTGCTGCGTAAATATTACCTGGCTGACCGGGAGCGCGATGATGCCAGGGTGGATCTATCCTGGCAGCCGGCAAATCGTATCGCCTTCAATGCTTCGGCGCAGATTTCCGACGATGACTATACCGATTCGCTGGTAGGGCTGACCGCGGCGCGACAAACCACCTACACGCTGGATACCTCGCTGCTGATCGACAAACATACACAGCTATACGTGTTCTACAACCGGGATAATATCGACTCCCAGCAGGCCGGCAGCCTGGATGGCCTTGGCGCTATACCGCCGTCCGACTGGCAGGCGAATTGGTTTGCTGATAACGAGGATAAGGTCGACAGTATCGGCGTCGGTGCCAAGCGCAGCCGACTCGCTGGCGGGCGTCTGGATGTGGGTATGGACTATGTGTATTCCCGGGCGCGCGGCCAGATTACGCTCACCGATAACACCGATCCCGCGGTGACGCTGCTGGAACCCGGCCTGCCTTATCCTGAATTGAAAACGACCGTGCACACGTTGAAGCTGAATGCCGATTATCGCATCGATAAACGCACCAAGCTGCGCATGAACTTCATTCATGAGAAATACAGCAGCAAAGACTGGGCACTGGATGGCGTGGGTGTGGATGGATTGTCGAGCGTATTGCTGCTGGGCGAGGAGAGCCCGGACTACAGCGTCAACTATATCGGGCTATCGCTGCACTATAAATTCTGACCCGGAAGATCAGTCCCGAGATGGTTCACTCACCCGCAGCAATGTGTTGCAGTGCAGAAATATCCTTGTAGTACAAGGTCCCATCGACTTCATCGACGATGGCGCGGCGTTTGAAGTCGGCGATGATGCGCGCTGCTGTTTCCGTCGAAACCCCGAGTATCTGTCCCATATCCTCGCGATGCAGCGAGGTTCCCTGCAATGTGCCGGCGTGTCCGTCAAGCAGCAGTAACAGGCGCGCCATTCGCGTCTGTGCCGTGCCCGTGGTCAGCTGGGTAATGAAGGTATCGGCCTGATCGAGATTGCGCTGCCAGCGCTTGCGCAGTTCGACATGCAAGGGGTACTGGTCGGCGTTCAGCGCATGGACGATTTCCCGCGGTATTCTGCACAGATCCAGTGCATGCAATGCCACTGCGGTGTGTGCAAACGGACGATCCAGCAGTGATTCCAGCCCGAAAACATCACCTGTCGTGAGTACCCGTACCACACGGGCCGCGCCATTCGCCAGGGTCTGCACAAGTTTCACGGCACCGCGGCGGATGGTGAAAACCGCGGTGCCCGGATCATTCAGTGTGTAGATCACGGATTTACGTGCATAGCGCAGATTGTCGATGGGAACGAGGATCCGGTCGAGGGTGCTGTCCGGTACCTCGGCAAACAGGACCTGATGGCGGATCGGGCAGTGCCGGCAGTCGGCGCGACCCTTCCAGTCCGGGTCCGTGCAATAGGAGATTTTATTGTTCATACGGAGATTCTACGTACACAGGCGATGTTCCGTTTGACGTGTATCAATAAAGCCGCAAGCAGCACTGATACCCATCAATGACCTCAGCGCAGGGCTGTGGATAGACTGATGCCAAAGAGAGGGCAATGGAATGCAGTCAGATGGAAGGGATAGTGAAGATATAACAAGCTCACATAGGAGTATCCAGCCATGACCAATGTACTCAGCAATTTCAAACGCACCAGCCTGGCGGCTGGTATCGCACTGGGTCTGTTCTCGGCTCCGCTGCTGTTACCCGCGTTGAATGCGGGCTATGTGCATGGCGGCATCATCTCCGAGACCTTTGCCGCGGAGGATGGTGGCAGTCACGATGGCCACGAAGGTGCTGCGGGTGCGCAGCGCGGCGGCAAGGGTCAGCAAGGTGGTAAGGGCGGTAAAGGCAGCGGTGGTCATCGCGGTGGCAACAAAGCGATCGGCGATATCCTCGCCGAAGAGGGCGATGATGACTCCGATCGACCTGCCTGGGCCGGTGGCGACAAAGAGCTGAATCCACACCGTGGCGAAGGCAGTGCCGGCAGCGATATCAAGAAGGGCGGCGATTACGGCGACATCTGGGTGATCCTGCGCGATGACCTGGGTAATCCGATTCTCGATG
>JBFHPX010000341.1:0-2310 GCA_041592575.1 Alcanivoracaceae bacterium | reverse complement strand
TACCACCTGATTGACCGCCATGCCGAGAATACGCCCGTTGAAGGGCGCCAGTATGGCGCTGCCAGTATTGGTAACAGGATCAATCACCGATCCCAGCACCTGACCCTCGCGGACCTTGTCGCCCAGCTTGACCGTGGACATGAGGATGCCGCCCTGATTGGCCCGAACCCAGTCAGATTTATAAAACACTGGCTGCGGTGAGCTCCAGAAACGTTTGCCGTTCTGAATGCCGAGGTTCTGCAACAGGGTTTCCAGTGACTTTACTCCTGCATCGACGGCGCTTTCATCGAGTTCGTGTGGCCCGCCTGCCTCCATGGTGACAGCGGGCATGCCGGCATCATTGGCGGCACGACGTAGCGTGCCCTTGGCGCCGACGCCATGCAGAACAGTAATGCCACCAAAGTGACGGCTGAAGTTAAAAACCTTCTCGTCTTTCAGATTGCCGCGAATCTGCGGCAGGTTGATGCGCTGCTGTGAGCCGGTATGCAGATCCACCAGGAACTGGCATTGGCGAATCACATCATTGAACAGCGAGTGGCCGATACGATCCGCGGCACTGCCTTTCGGGCTGCCGGGAAAATGCCGGTTCAGGTCCCGGCGATCGGCAAGGTAACGACTGGCGCGGCGGAAACCATCCAGATTGACAATCGGAACGCCGATGACCGTGCCGCGCATGCTGGCAGGTTCGAGCTGATACATCAGGCGCCGGACCATTTCGATGCCGTTCAGCTCGTCACCATGAATGGCGGCGGTAAGACATAGCATCGGGCCGGGCTGTTTGCCGTGGGCGATCAGTACCGGCACCGGTGTGTCGATGCTCTGAAAGGATTGCACCGGCTTCCAGTAGAGCGTCAGGAACTCACCGGCCTGAACCTCCTCGCCGAGAATTGGCAGCGGCTCACGCCCCTCCCCGGGAGGCAACAGTTGGGGATTTGCTACCGATTCCTGCTGCGGGGCCGCCGATGGAGACACAGGAATATCATCCTCGTCGGCCAGTTCTGTGGCGTAAGCAAAGGGCGTGGCAAAGGTCAGGCAGGCAAGCAGTACAAGCTGGCGCGGTATCAAAGGACTATCCTCTGGTTGGAGCAACGATGCGGTTGGACGCCCGGAGACGGCAAGGGTTCCTCAGTTCTGGTCGGTCAGCCCGTGTTTAAGTCGCAACCACTGGCGCAGGCTGCGGGAGATGGTATCGACGGCGATATTCAGCGCCACGCCGGCGCCAATCAGCACCAGCGCCCTGTCAATGCGCAGCTCACTGAACGCAGAATCAATATAGAAGCCCAGTGTGGTGATACCAAGCACACCGAGAATAGCCGTTTCACGCATGATAATTTCCCAGCGATACAGCAGGAAAGCGAGAAAGTTCGGATAAATTCGCGGCAAGACTTCAAAGGCATATCGATTCAGCCCGGCGGCAGCGTCGGCCCGCAGACTCAGGGTGTCGGTGAAACGCCCGCACAAGTGGGCAACAATGGCGCCGGTATGCAGCCCCAGAGCAAGAATGCCCGGCAACATGGATGGGCCAAGCACCAGAACAAAAACAAACGCGAGCAGGAATTCGGGCAGGGTGCGCAGCAGCACCAGCAGGGAGTGGCCGGCACCACGACTGAGCCGGTGGCCAAACTGTGATGAGATCAGCGGAAACAGCAGCAGTGCCAGTATCCCGGTCAGCAACAGGGCGGCCATACCGAGAACAAGCGTGTGACCTAGCCCGGGCAGGACCTGTTCAGTCAGTAACTTGAGCAGCCATTCATTCAGTTCAGACCATTGCCACTGTGGCTGTCTTAGCGGTGCGGGGACGATGTCCCCTGAGAGGAAACGGATCATTCTGCCACTTGTTACGCTGGCCTGCGGTGGAGCCCAGAGCAACGCCATGAACAACCATAATGGCAGCAGCGCAGGCCGTAGCCACAGTCGCAGGGACAAAATGATAGCCAGAAACATATACAGCAATGCGGCACCGGCGCTGTAGTCACCCTGGCGAAAGGCTGTTTCCAGATGGAAGCCGATAGTTGGCAGGCCGATGAAACCGAGAATGGCGGAAGACCGTACTGCACATTCAACCCGGTAAGCGCCGTAGGTTTTCATGTGTTGCCAGACCAGTGGCAGACGGGCAAACCAGAAACTGCTGAAACCGTCACTGCCTGTGGGTAAGGCGCGGGCTGGTGTCCGGTCTGACTCTTCGAGAAATTCGCCAAATACCTTGGCAAAAATCCCGCAGTAGGGCACGGCGATGGCGAGCAGGCCGGTGAGTGTCGAAAGGCCGAAAACCTGCAGGAACAACAAGCCCCAGAACAGTTCGTGGATTGC
>JBFHPX010000340.1:0-2320 GCA_041592575.1 Alcanivoracaceae bacterium | reverse complement strand
GGCTGCACCGAGATCACCTCGGTTAAGAATTCATAATGCCGGTAAAGGTCGAAATGCTGGGCATAACTGCGGAAATATTCCGCCATCTGTTGATGATGGGGATAGATGGCAACGTCCTCTGCCATCGGAAACTCACTAAACTCGGTCATCTTCTTCGAAGAGATCAGATGCGCAGAACCGTACATGGTGCTGGTCGGGCTGTTGATATCCCACAGGCCACCAACATCACTGTGAATTTCGAAGCCGATAAACGGGATATGGTATTTTTTCAGGTTTCTGGCGGTGGCCAGTCCCATGGGGCCAGCACCGATCACTGCGTACATAGTGGATCCTCGATGACAGCGGGATGGATTTCATATGCCAGTACGTTCAGACTACGGCGAAAGCATGAACGGGAAACGGCTCCCTCGGGACCGGACTTCGGTTAATTCAGGACATGGAATCCCACCACCCCACCGTCACTTTGCGTTTTTCCCAGGCGATCCGTCAGGCAGCCGGTCGTCTCGGCATATCCCTGCCCGCCACCGGCCCTGACAGCGAGCGAGTGCCTCTTGAAGCGCAGGACACCCTTTGGGAGGCATTCTGCAGCGCCTCACAGGAGCCATTGATTGGCGTGCGGTTGGGACTGGAGTTGCAGGCCGGTCACCTTGATCTGGCCGGGCTGCTGCTGATGAGTTGTGAAACCTATGGCGAGTCTCTGGAAGCACTGCTTGAGTACTATCCGATTGTCGGCGAGGGCGGTAGTTTCAGCATCGAAACGGAGGGCGAAGAGGTACGCCTGAGTTACCTGCCATACTATCAGGTGCGGGTCGCGGAGCGGGTCGAGAACGTGATGGCGGCGCTGCTCAATCTCAGTCACTGGAACAGCGGAGGAGCGTTCCGCGCCAGCCGCATTGAGCTGAGCCACGCCGCTCTGGACCAACCTGAACGCTATACCGAGCTGCTCGACTGCCCGGTACAATTTGACTGTCGCCGAAACAGCATCTGTTTCTCAAGCTCGCTGCTGTCACTGCCATTAATTCAGGCCAATGCCGCCATGCGCGATCAACTGCGACGGCTGGCCGATGAAAAGCTTGGCCAGCTTGGCGATGACAGCCTCGCCAGGCAGGTGGCGGATCTGGTTTGCAAACAGCCGCGCTGGGGCAAGGAAAAAATCGCTGAGCATTTCTCCATCAGCGGTCGCCATCTGATTCGCCTGCTGACAGATGAAGGACTTACCTTCAAGCAGATCCGTGACCGTGAATTGTTACGGCTGGCGCAACAGGCCCTGCAGGAAGGCACTCGCATTACCGACGTGGCCATTCAGCTCGGTTTCTCCGATGAGAGCGCCTTTGCCAAGGCATTTCGACGCTGGACCGGTATGTCTCCGGCCCGGTATCGGCAACAGCAACACTGATCAGTACAGCCACCAAGACCTGTTCATGTCAGGCCCTGTCATCGCCGCATATCATCACAACCTGTGATTGTGCCGGTGGAAGAAAAACGCCCCGATGTCGGGGCGTTTTTATGATCAGGCTTTTTCCAGAGCCTGGGTGATATCCGCCAGAATGTCGTCGATATGTTCAATGCCAATGGATAATCGCACCATATCCACCGATACGCCGGCGCGACCCATCTCATCCTCATTGAGCTGGCGATGGGTGGTGGTAGCCGGATGGCATGCCAGCGACTTTGCATCGCCAATATTGACCAGTCGCTTGATCATCTCCAACGCATCAATGAAGCGGGCGCCGGCCTCACGACCACCGTCAATGCCAAAACTGAGAATCGCAGCCGGTTTTCCGTTCATATAACGCTTGGCGAGATCGTGATAACGGTCATCCGGCAGGCCCGCATAGTTTACCCATTTCACCTTGCTGTGCTTCTTCAGGTATTCGGCAACTTTCTGCGCATTCTCGCAGTGCCGCTCCATCCGCAGCGACAGGGTCTCAATGCCTTGCAGGATCAGGAAAGCATTGAACGGACTCAAGGCGGCCCCCATATTGCGCAGTGGCACCACTCGGGCACGACCAATGAACGCCGCCGGACCCAGCGCCTCTGCATAAACCACACCGTGATAGCTCGGGTCCGGTTCATTGAACTGCGGGAATCGCGGATTATCCTTCCACGGGAACTTGCCGGAGTCGACGATGATGCCCGCAATGGTCGTGCCATGTCCGCCCATATACTTGGTCAGGGAATGCACCACAATGTCGGCGCCAAAATCAAACGGACGGCACAGCACCGGCGTTGCCACGGTGTTATCGACGATCAACGGAATGCCATGCTTGTGCGCGACATCGGCCAGCTTTTTCAGGTCGACAATATTACCGGCCGGATT
>JBFHPX010000339.1:0-2338 GCA_041592575.1 Alcanivoracaceae bacterium | reverse complement strand
CGAGCTGGACATTGACCCGGAACCGCTGGGCGCGGCTTCTCTGGGTCAGGTTCACAGGGCCCGCTGCAAGGCGGACGGGCGTGAGCTGGTGCTGAAAATCCAGTACCCAGGGGTGGCCGAAGCGATTGACTCGGATCTGCGCGCCATTGTCCAGTTGCTGCGCGTCAGTCGTATGGTGCCGATCACCGAGCAGTTCAATGAGTGGCTCGACGAAGTCCGGCAAATGCTCGGCCGCGAAGTGGACTACGATCTGGAGGCCGCGACTACCCGGCATTTTCGCGAGATTCTTGCTGATGATCCCCGCTTTGTAGTGCCGGAAGTGGTACCGCGCTACTGCACCCACAACATTCTCTGCATGACCTTCGAGCATGGCATCAGTGTCAATGATCCGGCGGTGCTGGAACTGAGCCAGAATCGCCGTAACTTCATCGGCCGCGCGATCATGGAGCTGTGCTGCCGGGAAGTGTTTGAATGGAACAAGATGCAGACCGACCCGAATTTTGGCAATTATCTGCTGCGCATCGACCCGGCAACCGGAACCGACCAGATCGTGCTGCTCGACTTCGGCGCCATCCGTGACTTCAGCAACGATACTCTTGGCCCTGGCCGGGAAATGATTCGCGGCGCCTGGCACCACGATAGCCAGCGTATTATCGATGCGCTTTACGCCCTCGGCTTTCTTGCCGCTGGTGCGCCGCAGCGCCTGCTCGAGGACTTTGCCGCGATGTGTTTTGAGGCCGTCGAGGTGCTGCAGGACCCGGAGCGCTTCCCTCCCCCGGCACACGTCCTCAATGAACGTGGCGAATATCTCTGGGGCAAGAGCGATCTGCCCAGCCGTATGGTGGCCCGGGCGGGGCGTAATGCCCTGTCGGTGCACTTTGATGTGCCACCGAAAGAGTTCATTTTTCTGGCCCGCAAGCTGCTCGGTGCCTACACCTTCCTGCACGTTATTGAGGCGGAGGTCCGCGGCAACACCATTCTGGAGCCGTTCCTCGGCATGAACGAGGAAGAGGATCTGGCTCTGGTGGCCAGTAAAAAGGATTAGAGAGCCTTCCATCCGGGCCGTTTCGCTCATTTATTGAACAGTTGTGATGTAAAAAAGCGTTTCCTGTTTGCCATACGTGGTGCAGCGCCATTAAGGTTTGCACCCTGCCGAATCGCTGCCCCTTAAGGGCGGCCAAAACGGGGCAAAACCTGAACCAGAAATCGGCCATGACGGTGATCCCGGCGTGGCTTTCACAACCAGCGAACCGAACGGGGGTAGCGCGGTGATTATCGGTGTTCCGAAAGAGACATGCCCAGGGGAAACCCGAGTGGCCTTCACCCCGGCCAACGTGGCCGTGATGATGAAAAAACCCGGCATGCGGGTGCTGATCGAACAGGGTGCAGGCGAAGCTGCCGGCTACGCTGATGCCGATTACGTCAATGCCGGTGCCGAGCTCAAGGATCGCGCTACGGTATTTACCGAGTCGGAAATTGTCCTGCAAGTGCAGACACCAGGCAGCAGCGGCAGCCAAGGTGACGCCGACCTGAATGCCCTGAAGCCCGACCAGATCCTGATCGGCATGATGGACCCGCTGGCCAACCCCGGCTTTGCCGGGAAACTCGCCGAACACAAGATCACTGGCGTGGCGCTGGAGCTGGTACCCCGTATCACCCGCGCCCAGGCCATGGACGTGCTGTCATCCATGGCCATGATTGCCGGCTATAAAGCTGTGCTGATGGCGGCCGCCACCAGCAACCGCATGTTTCCGATGAACATGACCGCTGCCGGCACCCTGAACGCTTCACGGGTATTCATCATGGGTGTCGGTGTTGCCGGTCTGCAGGCCTGTTCCACCGCCAAGCGTCTGGGCGCGATTGTCGAAGCCTACGACGTGCGCCCCGCCGCTCGCGAACAGATTCTTTCCGTAGGTGCCAAGCCAGTGGAACTGGACCTGGATACCAGCGCAGCAGAAGGCACCGGTGGTTACGCCAAGGCCCAGGGTGAAGATTTCCTCAAGCGTCAGCGCGAACTGATGACCGAGGTGGTCAAGCAAATGGACGTCATCATCACCACTGCGGCGGTACCGGGTGCCAAGTCACCGATTCTCGTCACCGCCGATATGGTCAAGGCGATGAAGCCGGGCGCCGTCATTGTCGACCTCGCTGCTGAGCGTGGCGGCAACTGCGAGCTGACTCGTCAGGGTGAAACTATTGTAGAGCATGGCGTCACCATCATCGGCCCGGTCAATGTACCCTCCTCCGTGGCATTTCATGCCAGCCAGATGTATGGCAAAAACATGGAGAACCTGCTCAATCTCATGATTGACCGGGAAGGCCAGCTCAACCTCGACAT
>JBFHPX010000338.1:0-2408 GCA_041592575.1 Alcanivoracaceae bacterium | reverse complement strand
GACACCGATATGCCGCGGATTATCCTGATGACCGATATTGACCGGCCGATGCGGCCGAAACTGGTCCAGCGGCTTTATTACTATTTTGGTCGTTTCTTCAACCGTCTGTTTGCCATTGATAATCTGGATAGCAGTTACACCGGCATTGGCAATCGTCTTGGCAAGGGGGTGCTGGCCTACAAAAATGCGCTCAAGAAAATCAAGCGCTGGAACAAGCCGGTGTATGTGGCCGGCAAGTGGCTGGTCATTCTCGGTTTGGTTGCGTTGATGGTGCGCGCTATTGCCTGATCTGTCGGCATGTCGGGAAAGCGTCTTTCCCGACATGCCGTCGTCTCAGAACCGGTAGACCGCCCCGGCGGATATCGCGTCCGGATCGTCACCGTTGCCTGTGGTCAGGGCGTCACCCCGACCCTGAGTCCAGGGGTCACGGTTAATATTGTCGCCATTGGTCATCTGCCCGTAGCTCAGATAGAGCATCAGCGGCTTGGCCAGGGTGTAATCCACCCCCACTGCGAAAAGCTCGGCATCCTCGGCCACGCCATCCGCGTCCAGTTGATAGAAATGGGTTTTCAGCGCCAGCTTGTCGGTGACGGCATGATGGAATCCGGCGCCCCAGGCATCGGTGCGCGGGTTACTGGCCTGCTGATAGATGCCGATCAGTCGGGTGGCGCCTGATTGCCATGACAGTGCGGCGCGCACGGCTTCGCGCTCAGCGGTGGGGAGCGCTCCCTTGGTGGAATCCTCATGGGCAACGGCCAGCCACAGATCCTTGTAACGCCACTCCAGTGAGGCGCTCCAGGAGCCTTGATCCGAACTGGTGGCGGTGCCGTTGTCCTGGTTGGTTGAGTATTGCAGGTTGGCAATCAGGTTCTGCCAGCTCGGGCTGGTGTAGGCAATGGAGTTGCGCAGGCGCTCGTCCCACCAGTTCGTATCCGTGGTCAGAGGATTATTGTCGGAGACATCGGCACGCAGAATATTTCTGCCATCACCGACCTGATCGGCGAACAGGCTGGTGTTGCTGTGCAGCAGTTTGAACGGGGTATCAAAACGACCGGCACGAATCTCGCCCCAGCCACCCCGCAGGCCGGCAAAAGTATTGCGGTCCGTGCTGATGGCCGTGCTGTCATCGGCCTCGATGCCAGCCTCGACCTGCCAAAGGGCTGTCAGGGAGTCGGAAATCGTGGTGGTGCCCTTGAAGCCGATCCGGCTGCTATTGCTGGACAGGTTGCCGCCCTCATCACCGGTTTCGGCATTCAGGTAGTCGGCGGACAGATGCAGGCGCCCATAGATCTGTGCGTCCGCAGCCAGCGCATTGAGCGGGCAAAGGCTGGTGATGGTCAGGGTCAGCGGTAACAAATATCGGTTGCGCATGATGGCTCCTTCCTTCGGAAAGGCAAGACTACGATGATGTAACAGTTTTATGAAGGACTGATTTTCACACCCGGGTCACAGCGTGAAGGGCTACCATTGGCTCCGTCTTGATAAGGAACCATGGGTATGCCCGAGACCACCTCGCCGGCCAATGTTCTGGTCTGGTATCGCAATGATCTTCGGGTCCACGAGCAGGCTGCGCTGTCAGCCGCTCTGGCCGATGGCCGTCCGGTGCGAGCCCTGTACATGCTTTGTGAGCGGCAATGGCAGCGGCATGGCGTGGCGCCGTTACGCTCGTGGTATGTGCTTGAGTCGCTTCGTGAGCTTGGCGAAACGCTGGCGACAATGGGGGTGCGACTGGATATCGTCGCGGCCGGCGATTTTGCCGAAGTGCCGCAGCTGCTTGCGCGATACTTGCAGCAGCATGCTGTGGCAAGGGTCTACTGTGGCCGCGAGTACCCCCTGAATGAACTCAGACGTGATCGTGCCTGTGCGACGCTGGCGGCAGAAATGGGCGTCGATATCGTCGGTTTCGACCACTCGGTGCTGGTGCCGCCGAGATTGCTTACCTCAGGAAAGGGCACTCCCTACACCGTGTTTACTCCGTATCGGCGGGCCTGGGAAAAATGGCTTTCCGCCCACGGCCCACTGCCAGCCCCGACCCGGCGCCGGAAGGCGGGGTCGGCGGTGGCGTTTGAGGGGAGTGCCCTGATTGACGATGCATTGTCGCGGTTGACGGTGCCCGAATCGCTGACCAGCCAGTGGCAGGCGGGGGAGGTTTCAGCGCGCAAACAGCTGCGCCGGTTTATTGATTCCGGGCTTTCCGGTTATCGGCAGCGTCGTGACTATCCGGCGTTGGCGGCAACCAGTGCTGTTTCTGTCGCGCTTTCTGCCGGCACGCTCTCGGTGACCGAATGCTGGCTGGCTGCACGGCCGGCGCTGCAGGATGCTGCCAGCAGAGAAGGGGCGGAGTGCTGGATCGGTGAATTGGCATGGCGGGACTTTTACCGTCAGATCATGGCCAATTTTCCTCGTCT
>JBFHPX010000337.1:0-2424 GCA_041592575.1 Alcanivoracaceae bacterium | reverse complement strand
TTCTGCTGTTCGCGCTGCTTGAGCGCGTTCTCCACATCATCACGGGTAATGCGGCCACCCTTGCCAGTGGCGTCGACCTTGCTGGCGTCCAGACCCGCTTCCGCCATGCGCTTGCGCGCTGCCGGACCCGCCGCAGGCGTCTTGTCTTCCGCGGCAACATTGATCTTGGCCGGAGCAGCTTCTGCCTTGGCTGATTCAGAGCCAGCACCTGCGCCCTCTTCCAGTACCGCCAGCAGGGCCTGGCTTTCAATGGTGTCGCCTTCGCCATGATGGATTTTTTTCAACACACCATCCGCAGGCGATACCACTTCCAGCACCACCTTGTCTGTCTCGATATCCACCAACAATTCATCACGGCTGACCCGGTCACCTTCCTGCTTGTGCCAGGTTGCTACCGTGCCGTCGGCCACGGACTCGGGAAACTGCGGAGCTTTGATTTCAATAGACATGATCTGTCCTGCTTCCTTTTATTGATCCGTTATTCGTTCAGTTACTCAATGCCGAATGCGGCCTGAATCAACCGTTGCTGCTGTTCAACATGCAATGCCATCGACCCTGCCGCTGGCGCCGCAGAGCCTTCACGGCCGGCATAGTGCAAATACAGTTGCGGGTTGAGCTGATGCAGGACATGACGCATATGGTGCTGACTGCAATACCAGGCACCCTGATTCTGCGGCTCTTCCTGACACCAGGCCACGTGCTTCAGGTTGCGGTACGGCTGGATGATTTCCAGCAAACGCTGCTCCGGGAATGGGTAAAGCTGCTCAATACGCACCAGCGCCGTATCGGTGATGCCGTCAGCTTCCCGTTTCTCCAGCAGGTCGTAATAGACCTTGCCACCACACAACACCAGACGGGTGACGTCATCAGCATTCACATCGGTGTCCGCAAGCACCGTCTCGAAGCGCCCTTCGGATAACTCCTCCAGTGTCGAGATGGTGCGCTTGTGACGCAGCAAACTCTTTGGACTCATCACCACCAGCGGCTTGCGCGACGGCCGCAGGGCCTGACGACGCAGCAGGTGGTAGATCTGCGCCGGCGTGGTCGGCGTACAAACCTGAATATTCTGCTCGGCGCACAACTGCAGGAAGCGCTCCAGACGGGCGGAGGAATGCTCCGGACCCTGACCCTCATACCCATGCGGCAACAACAGGGTCAGACCGCAGATCCGCCCCCACTTGGACTCGCCGGAGGAAATGAACTGATCGATCACCACCTGGGCACCGTTGGCAAAATCACCGAACTGCGCTTCCCAGATAATCAGCGCCTGTGGCGTGGTCGTGGCATAGCCGTACTCGAACGCCAGCACAGCCTCCTCGGACAGCAGCGAATCATAGATATCAAACGGTGGCTGTGCCGCATCCAGGTTCTTCAGCGGTACGTAAGCTTCACCGTTTTTCTGGCTATGCAACACGGCATGACGATGCGAGAAAGTGCCGCGGCCGACATCCTGACCGGTCAGACGTATCGGCACTCCCTGATCCAGCAAGGTGGCGTAGGCCAGCGTTTCTGCATAACCCCAGTTGATCGGCAAGGCACCGGCGGTCATCTTCTGCCGGTCTTCGATAATCTTTTTCACCTGCCGCTGCAGCACCACGCCTTCCGGAACGGTTTCCATACGGGAGGCCAGTTCCTGCATCCGCTTCAACTTGAAGCTGGTATCCCAGTCATCCTGCAGCGAGTGGCCAAGGTAAGGTGACCAGTCCACAAACAGTGCCTTGTTCGGCTCGCGCACCAGACTTTTCACCACATGGGTGCCTTCATCGAGCAACTTGCGGTAATCCTCGAAGATCCGCTCGTTATCAGCCTCGCTGATCACGCCTTCGCGCAGCAGCTGCTCGGCATACAGGGTACGCGTGGTCGGGTGCGACTTGATTTTCTTGTACATCAGCGGCTGGGTTGCCGACGGCTCATCGGCCTCGTTATGACCTAGGCGGCGATAGCAGATCAGATCGATCACCACGTCTTTCTTGAACTGCTGACGATAATCGACAGCAACCTGGGTGACGAAATAGACCGCCTCGGGATCATCGGCATTAACGTGGAAAATCGGCGCCTGCACCATCTTGGCAACGTCAGTACAGTATTCGGTAGACCGGGCGTCTTCACGCTTGTGGGTAGTAAACCCAACCTGATTATTGACGATCACGTGGACAGTGCCGCCGGTCTTGAAACCGCGGGTTTGTGACATCTGGAAGGTTTCCATCACCACGCCCTGACCGGCAAACGCTGCGTCGCCGTGGATCAGCAGTGGCACCACCTGATCGCCGGCATGGTCATCGCGCCGATCCTGACGAGCGCGCACCGAACCCTCCACCACCGGGGAAACGATCTCAAGGTGAGACGGGTTAAACGCCATGGCCAGGTGCACTTCGCCACCCGGTGTCTGCACGTTCGAAGAGAAACCCTGGTGATACTTCACAT
>JBFHPX010000336.1:0-2436 GCA_041592575.1 Alcanivoracaceae bacterium | reverse complement strand
GGATCAGCACTGACGCATCCGCATATCACCACCGATTATTCCGAAGCCTTGCTGGAGTTTATTACTCCGGCCACCACCGGTGTCAGCACACCGCTGGAATTCCTTGATCGCGTGCATCGTTACACCTACAGCCAGCTCGGTGACGAGCTGCTCTGGGTCAATTCGATGCCGTGCCGGGTCGATAACGACGACGATGTGCCGGTGGCCTACTACGGTACATCCAATATCGGCCGGATGAAGCATATTTACCGGCTCGGCCTTGGTCACCGCTATGGCCGGCGCATGCAGACGATCGCCGGCATCCATTACAACTTTTCCTGGCCGAAGTCATTTTGGGAAGTTCATCAGCAGGCGGAAGGCAATCAGCAGCCGCTGCAGGATTACATTTCTTCGCGCTACTTTGATTTGCTGCGCAACTTCCACCGTTACAGCTGGTTGCTGGTATATCTTTTTGGTGCCTCGCCAGCGGTCTGCTCCTCATTTCTGAAGGGCCGCGACCATCAGTTGCTCAAACGTCTTGATCACAGCCTGTTCCGGCCCGGCGCCACTTCCTTGCGTATGAGCGACCTCGGCTACCAGAACAACGCCCAGTCGAGTCTGCATATCAGCTACAACGACATCGACAGCTATGTCCGCACTCTCAATCATGCCATCCATACCCCTGAACCTTCCTATGAGGAAATCGGTGTCTGTGTAGATGGCCAGTACCGCCAGCTGAACGCCAACATCCTGCAAATCGAGAACGAGTACTACTCATCGATCCGACCCAAACGCAGCATTCGCAAAGGCGAGCGGCCAACCCAGGCACTGCAGCGTGCCGGGGTCGAATACATTGAAGTGCGGGTGCTGGATCTGGACCCGTTCGAGCCAGTCGGGATCAACGAAGACACCATGCGCTTTATTGATCTGTTTGCCAGCTTCTGCCTGCTTGAGCGCTCGCCAATGGTGGAAGCCTGCGATCAGATTGCTGCAAAGCAGAATCTCCGTCAGGCGGTCTACAACGGTCGCGACACCAGCGTCAAACTGTGTCGCGCGGGTCGCCAGACCACCTTGCAACAGTGGTCGGAAGAACTGCTCGACAAACTCGAAGCGCTGGCCGAGTTGTACGATCAGTCCGAAGGCAGCACAAACTACCGCGATTCGCTGTTGCGGCAACGCAACAAGGTTCGCAACCAGGCACTGACCACCTCGGCAAGAGTGCTGGAAACCATGTCTCAGGAGAAACTCGGCTTCTTTGATTTTGCCCTGCGTCAGGCCGAGCAACATCGCGACCAGTTTCGCAAACGACCTCTGGAGCCGGCCGCCCAGTCAGTATTCACCGATATGGCAGCAAGCAGCCTGACAGAGCAGGCCAGCCGAGAAGCAGAAACGCAGCGGCCGTTCGCGGATTTTCTTGCTGATTACTTCCGTGACTGATCATCACTTCGCTGCGCCAATGCACCTTCAGCCCAACGACAGCTGCGGCGAACAGTGCTGTCGCTTGAGCAACGCGGATGAAATCCGTCGCAACTTAATCTTTTCTTCGTAGGCGGCAGGCAAACTTCCCTGACCAATGGCAAATTATGTGAACCCGGCGGCATCTCCGCATCGGTACGGACGTGTTAACTTTGAGCCTGTTCACGGAGCCTTTGCTTATGCCAGCGCAGCACAGCAACGATGAATGCAAGAAGGCCTACAATCAGGGCTGCCTCTGGGGCCTGAGCGGTCGCCCATCGACGGGCTGCCCGTTTCAGGATGAAACCCTGGCGCAGTGGTGGGAATCCGGCTGGGCGGAAGGCAACGAAGCCTGGCTGCGGAAGCAGGCCGGACAGCGCGTCGCAGGCTGATCCGCCCCGGGAACCTTACCCTTCTACCCGAGTCTCTGACTCTGCCGGTTGCCGGACGGCGACCTTTTCCCTACCCTTCGCCGCACGTTGCCTTGTGCCCACTTGATGAGAGATGTCGCCATGCCCCTGATGGCCCGCCTGCTGGCTCCGCGAATGCTCAACCTGCTTGCCTTTCTGGCCTGTGTCGTGACCATGGCCAGCGTCCTCTATCTGGAGCATGTGGAAGGTCTCGACCCCTGCCCGCTATGCATCTTCCAGCGCGTTGGCGTCATTGTCGCCGGGCTGTTCTTCCTGCTCGCGTTTTTACATAACCCCGGCGCCACCGGCCAGCGCATCTATGCGGCACTGGCCGCTGTCGGTGCCGTCGGCGGCGGGGCTGTTGCTGCCCGGCATATCTGGCTGCAGGGGCTGCCACCAGAGGAGGTGCCGGCCTGCGGCCCGGCGCTGGATTACATGCTGGACGTGTTCCCGTTTCTGGAAGTACTGGACATGGTGCTGACCGGCTCCGGCGAGTGCGCCAAGATCGACTGGCTGTTCCTCGGCATTTCCCTGCCGGCCTGGGCACTGCTGGTGTGTATCGGCCTGACCGCAGTCGCCCTGTTCCAGCTGC
>JBFHPX010000335.1:0-2437 GCA_041592575.1 Alcanivoracaceae bacterium | reverse complement strand
TCGTGGGGCTGGTAGCCGCGCCTTTCGTCATCCGGGCTGCAGCGCTATGCCCTCGAATGATATCGAAAAAACGACCGAGTGTCCGCATTCAGCGGGAACCGCCAAGCGGCGCGGCGGCGGATAAGCCCGGGCTGCGCTGCGGCAGTTCCCGGGTGGCAGGGACAGGCAGCTTATGGTTTGCCTCAGGCACGGCGCGGGCCGGTTCGTGTCTGTGGGCGGCATCTGGCGGATGGGCCAGCCGGTCATCAGCTGCGGAAAACTGTGCGTTCGATCGCAGAATCGACGCCCAGCCCCGGCCTGGGCTGTGCCGGCCCGCTGACCGGTCGCTAGCCTGAGGGATGGCGTGGCGGGGCGGAGAGCCTGTTGGTGATCAGCTCCGCGAGTGGCACCACGCGGTGACCTGTGCGGGAACGCTACCTGTAGAGACGTTCGCCGCCACCGGCGTTACCGGCACGGCCACAGTCATCAACATGAATAAACGGCTGCGTTGATTCGAGTGATCTATATCACCCGAATGCGCAGCTATTCTTAATCCTTTCTCCTCTTCTTTCGGTAATACAACTTCGCGTGAATACATCGATAAAACTTTAGCGATATAGCGAAGAATATTCCACAAATGTGCCTTACCACGCAGTTCAATACATGCCAGCGCAGCGTCGGTATCGAATGTGAAACAGAACACTGTTTGCAGAACACCTCTCGGATAATTTTGCTTGCAACGGCATACGGTCGTTTATGCAGATGAGCAGTAACGAGAGAGGTTGAGCATCATGAACAAGGTTTGGCGAACAGCAGTATTGATGGCTGCGCTGGCGGCTCCGGCAGCGCAGGCGGCCTGGACGGATAATTTCGGGACTCACTACGCGCCGACCGAATGGGCGCACACGGTGCGAGACCATAAATACGGTGTCACTTTGAATTCGGCGCCTGTAGAGGCCCTGTCGAATGAGAAGCTGGGCACTCTGGCAACGCTGTATCAGAGTAGTGATGCCGTGCTGATCATCGGTGGCCTCGGCTCCGGACGGGATCAGGTTCTGGTCAATGACTACATGAACGGTATCGTCGCTGACGGTGGTGCCAAATGGCGTAATGCTGTCTATGAGCGGGCCACCACGTTCACGGCGATGCAGGGCAGTCGCAGCACCTATGTGCAGGTCGGCAATGAGATCAGCAGCAGCATAATGTCGCAGATGCTGCATAACTGGGCCAAAGACGGCAAGAAGGCGGCGCCGAACGACGAATCAATGATTCCGTTGTATGTGGAGTATTATCTGGCGCCGACGGCAATGGCATTGAATGCTGCCAGTGCTGATACGGGTCGTCCTGTGAATGTGGTGCTCGGCTCGGCAATCAACTATGCCAACAGGAAAGCCGCGATTTGGCTGTCTGCCCTGCTCAACTACAAGGTTGTAGGTACCTACGCGCCTGAGCTGGCGGGTAAGTATGTGTATGAGCTGGTGGACGTCGCTTCCATTCATTATCTGATGGGAACCGATACGACCTACTGGCGTACAGCGCTGGATGAATTCAAGGCGAACTGGATCGGGAAAGGTCGTATCAAGGCCGTATGGTCTACTGAAGAGGGTGGTATACGCTCGGCGGTATCAGGTTTCGGTGCGATATCCGCGCTACGGGGTTTCGCCCGCTACACGAGCTGGTGGCAGGATAACGGCATCGGCAAGGTGGATCGCCGCTGCATCTTCTGGGGTGCCCAGACCGGTCCTGCCGGGACACGCGCCGAGGATGCCTTGCAGCAGGTGCTTGCCTTTACCGGCGAGGCCGATCTGAGTGAGTTCAAGGGTGGTGTAACCCTGGCAGGCTCCTACGACAATTATCTCTTCGACGTGCTGGGGAAAGATCGGCGTCTGGCGGTGATACTGCCGGTGGCGTCCGGCTCGCTGGGCAGCTTCAATGTTGCCGCGAATGGATGGTCAGGTCCTCTCTACGCGACAGCGCATGTGTTCACCTCTGCAGGTAAGCAGTCCTATACGCTCAGCAGCGTGCTCAAGAACGGTCAGTACACACTGACATTCCCCAGCGCACTGGCTGTGACCAACCGGCACGCGATTATGGTTGAAATTACCCGCTGAACATAAGGAAGAAACAATGCGCACGGCAATACATTGCCGTGCGCGTTGTGTTTTTGTGGGCAGGTAATCAGCTGGGGTTATCGCTTATTTCGATGAGCTGAAGAGATGATGTTGTATATAAGCCAGGGGTGGGCTTAGATAGCGCAGGGATAACTCACATCCAGGGAGGGCGTGTTATGCATGCCGCGTGTTCAACAGTACGCAGAATCTTTCTAAGTATTCTCCTGCCATTATGGCTCGCAGCCGTGCCGGCAGACGGGATGGCCAGACCGAACTTCATCGTTATAAACGCCGATGACATGGCGCTGGGGGATATGGCGTACATGGACAATGTGCAGGCCCTGCTC
>JBFHPX010000334.1:0-2472 GCA_041592575.1 Alcanivoracaceae bacterium | reverse complement strand
GCCCGGCAGACTACGAAGAACTCGCCGGCATGCTCAGCGACGCCTTCGGCCGCCTCGACGGCATCCTCCACAACGCCTCGGTACTCGGTGATATCACCCCGCTGGAGCAGTACGGCTACAGCACCTGGGAATCGGTGATGCAGGTCAACGTCAACGCCGCCTTTTACCTGACCCGGGCGATGATGCCGCTGCTGAAAAACTCCGCCGACGCCTCACTGCTGTTCACCACCTCCAGCGTCGGCCGCAAGGGCCGGGCATTCTGGGGTGCCTATGCGGTCAGCAAGTTCGCCACCGAAGGTTTGATGCAAGTGCTGGCCGACGAACTGGAAAACGTGGCGCCGATCCGGGTCAACTGCATCAACCCCGGCGCCACGGCAACCAAAATGCGGGCGTTGGCCTACCCCGCCGAGGACGCCAGCGCGCTGAAACGGCCGGAACAGATACTGCCCGCCTACCTGTACCTGCTCGGCCCGGACGGACGCGGCATCAATGGCCAGTCGCTGGACGCCCAGCAGCGCTGAGGCGACCGCAACAGACTGACCGAAACGCAGGAACAACTGACTCGCCGGTCAATCGGGTTTATCGTGCGTTCACCTAGTGTGTTCGGCACGCACGCCCTGCCCGGAGAGAACAATAATGAAACGCCTCCTGCCGCTTGCCCTGACTGGCCTGCTTTTCCTCACCGGCCCGGTCTTTGCCAGCGAACCGAAAGTCACCCTCAGCCCTGAGCAAATGGCCGAGTTCCAGCGCCTGCTTCCCGGCGTCGAGCTGACCCCGGAGCTGATCCGGATGATGACCGAGATCAGCCTGAATGCGGAGATGCCGGTCAACGAACGCATGAAGGCCATCGCCCGCCTGTCCGGCATCGACAAACTGCCGGAGGGCCAACGCCTCAAACGCGTGATCTGCATCTGGGACCTGGTCGGCCGTAACGGCCCGATTTTCGGTGCCGCCATGGAAGCCCGCGCCCAGGCACTGGAGTTCGGCGTTGAGCTGGAGATGGTGCCCTATACCAACGAAGGCGTGATGGTCGAAGAGTTCAAGGCTGGCCGTTGCGATGCGGCCCTGATGAGCGGCCTGCGCGCGCGCCAGTTCAACAAATACACCGGCACCATTGACGCCATTGGCGCGGTGCCGGACCGCGATCACCTGCGCACCCTGTTCCAGGTCGCCACGCACCCGAGCAAGGCAGGTCATATGGTGCGCGGTGATTACGTCATTCTCGGCGTGTTCCCCGCCGGCGCGGCCCACGTATTCGTCAATGATCGCGAGATCAATACACTGGCGAAAGCTGCGGGCAGGAAAGTAGCGGTGCTTGATTACGATCCGATGCAGTCGAAAATGATCGCCGGCGTCGGCGCCACTCCGGTAGCCACAGACATCACCCGTGCACCGGGCATGTTCAACAACGGCGTGGTGGACATTCTTGCCGCGCCGCTGTTGGCCTACGAAATTCTCGAGCTATACAAAGGCATGACACCAGGTGGCGGCATCATCAAGTACCCGCTGGCACAAATCACCATGCAGCTGGTAGGCAAGCTGGAGAAATTCCCCAACGAGGCCGCCCAGCTGATCCGTGAATCATCGTTCGAACAGTACGATCGGATTATCACGATGATTGTCCAGGAAGAAGTCAAGATTCCCGAGCGCTGGTGGATTCCGATTCCGGAAGCAGACATGAAGGAATATGACGGCATGATGCAACAGGCCCGCATCTCGCTGCGCGACATGGATTACTACGATGCGGACATGCTTTCGCTGCAGCGCCGTATTCGATGCAAGTTCGCCCCGGAACGAGGCGAATGCGTGAACCCGACTGAATAAGCCGAGGTAAAGGTATGTCGATCAAATCTATCTTGCTGCTGAGCCTTTCACTGGTGGTTCCGGCGCTGGCGCTGGCAGAAAGTGTCGCCATGACCGAGAAACAACGCGCCGAGCTGGCCAAGGTCGCACCGGGGCTGACCATTACACCGGAGCTGGCAAAAAAACTTCGTGCCACCGCCTATGACCAGACGCTGTCGATACCGGAACGAGCGGAGGCCATTCGTCGGCTGGCCGGTTACCCGGAAGGCGAAATGATCAAACGCAGCATCTGCATCTGGGACATCGCCGGCCGCTCCGGGCCCATCTTTGCCGCCGCACCAGATCAGCGCAGCCAGAATATGCAGTATGGCATTGAGGTGGATATGGTTCCCTACACCAGCGAATCCGTGCTCGCCGAAGACCTGAAGTCCGGCCGCTGTGATGCCGCCTTGATGACCGGCCTGCGTGCCCGTCTGTTCCATCGCTACAGCGGCACCATCGATTCCGTTGGTGGTGTCCCCGATGAAGGGCATATGCGAGTACTGCTGCAGGCGGTAAATCATCCCAAGAATGCCGACAATATGGTCAGTGGCGAATACGTTATTCTTGGTATTGCGCCTGCTGGCGCGGCCTATGTGTTCGTCAACGACCGCTCGATCAGCAGCCTCG
>JBFHPX010000333.1:0-2490 GCA_041592575.1 Alcanivoracaceae bacterium | reverse complement strand
CGAGCAGGGCAACGACGCGGCCGCTGACGCCATTTTCAGCGACCTGCTGACCGAGAAGGTCCGGGTCGAACTGCTGGACATCGACGGTGGCCAGAACAACCTGATCCGCGTTCTGCCGCTGACACCGCTGGCTTCCAAGACCCAGTACGTGCTGGCCCTGACCAACGACATTGTGGATGCCAACGGCGAGCCGCTGGTTGGATCGCCGACCTACCAGTCCGTTGCCGATCCGGAGCGGGTGTTATCGAACGCCGCCTTCCAGCCGTTCCGCAAGGCCATGCTGCCGGCCCGGAAACTGGCGGCCGATTACTTCGACTTCAAGCGTGAGTACGACGCTTCGGCCGGCTTCAGTGCGACCTTTGCCGATGTGCCCTACGCCACCGCCATCACCACTACCGCAGTGGAAGACGTGCTGCTGGCGAACGCCGCACCGATCACCTACTTCCGTTCCTCTCTGCAGGTGGCCCAGCGCCAGGAAGAATTGGGCAAGCTGGTCGACGGTTTCTATAACCTGAGCGATCAGCCCCTGGGTGAGGGCGCCAACGGTGAAGAGTCTGCCGTTAACACCGCCATCTATACCAAGCTGACCGATCCGGCGTTCCGCCTGTACGACGAATCCCTGGCTACCATTCTGACCGATGCCAATGGCAGCGGCACGGTGGTGACCTACGGCGACGTAGTTGCCGATGCCGATGCCGATCGTCGGATTGCGCACGCAATCCAGGTGGCCACTGCCGAAGCCACCGATGAAAACATCGACATCGAAACCCAGGCCCAGGCCATGGCGAGCGCGGCGACTTCCGGGGAAAGCCCGATTGTTGATGCTCCCAAAACCCGTGACGTAACGGTTTACCAGCAGCGTGACGGTGCACAGGTAAACGAAGCGCTGGCGCAGAATATTCAGGGAACCCCGCTCAATATTCACGTCTATGAAGGGACGATCTCGCTGCCTTACTTTCAGGCCATACCTGAAGAAGGGGATGGAAACGTCCTGAAAACGTCGAGCTGGAGTGCCGCTGATTTTTCTGGCGCCGATTCGCTGAACACTGCGCCATCCGATCGTGTCAGTTATCGCTTCCCATTTCCTGAGAAGACCGGTGAGACGGAAGTGCCCATCGTGGTTGGAGCACCCGACACCGACAATGCAACGTTCCTCACCCTCAGCGGCGGAATTCCGACTGACGGATACCCGGTGATTATCTATCAGCACGCTGCAACAACAGATCGTTCTGCCATTCTTCCGCTGGCAACCGCAGCTGGACTGCTGTGTGCATCGCCGGATAACAATCATGATTGCTTTGTCACTATCGGGATTGATCAGCCACTACACGGCATCTTTGATACCGGTATTGTGGGCCTGACTCCCATTTCTGGACAGCAGCAACAGGATGCGGGCGCGCCCGCGACTGCCATCGAACGACATTTCGGATTTGCCGCAGATGCAGAACTGAACGCAGTGGCAGCGTCGCAACTCGAATCTCCGGAGTCTGGCACGTTGTTCCTGAACTTCGCGAATTACGCGAACACCCGGGATAACATGCGGCAAGGCGCGGTGGACCTGCTTAACGTGAATGCCTCGCTCGATGCGATCGAAGCGGCTATTCAGGCGTGTGTAGACGCAGGCGGCTGTGATGATGCGTTGAACATCGACCCGAGCAGGGTCTATTTCCTGACCCACTCGCTCAGTGGAATGGGCGGTGCGGCCGTGCCTTATGTCACCAACGTGGCAGCGGCCGACAACGCTAACCTTAACCCGATTACAGCCTCGAACTTCTTCAATACCGGCGGAAGCTTCACCCGTCTAGTGGAGAACTCTCAGTCCGTAGCGCCTCGTGTGCTGCCAGGTCTGGATGATGCCTCTGACGGTATCCTGGCCCAGGGTCGCACCGAGTTGAACATTTACTTCAACGTGTTCCAGGGCCTGCTGGATTCCGCCGATCCGACCGCATTTGCGCCGTTGTATGAGGGTGAATCGCTGCTGTTGACGGAAATTGTCGGTGTACCTAACGACGCTGATCGCCCGACAGACAACACCATCCCGAACGCGGCTGATGCTGTCGACTATCTGCTCGGCCCCCTGTCGACCACCATTCCGGAAACCGGTTTCGTAATCGAGGGTGAGAACATGCCGCTGGCGGGTACCGATCCTCTGGCCGCGGCCATGGATGCGGAGTCGACGCCGCTGGGTGCTGATCTCCCCTATATCACCCGTTATCTCGAGGGTTCTCATGGCAACCCCATCTCCGCAGGCCAGAAGGGGGCGGATGCGTTCTCCTCCAGCGCCGTGTTCACCGAGATGACCGCACAAATGCTCGAACTGTTTACCCTGGGATCCGTGTCTGTGAGCAACCCATGCGTAGTCAAAAATGCCGACACTTCAGGCACCGACTGCTCGGCCGAGGGCAACAGCGACGCCGGCG
The DNA here is from genome assembly GCA_041592575.1 of Alcanivoracaceae bacterium. Classification (GTDB taxonomy): domain Bacteria; phylum Pseudomonadota; class Gammaproteobacteria; order Pseudomonadales; family Alcanivoracaceae; genus PGZG01. Next base: position 70 of record JBFHPX010000333.1, on the reverse strand, counting down.
ACGGCAGCGACGGCGGCTCCGGTGGCGGTGACGGCGGTGGCGACACCGGTGGCGGCGATGGCGGCATCAT
>JBFHPX010000332.1:0-2509 GCA_041592575.1 Alcanivoracaceae bacterium | reverse complement strand
CTTGTATACCGACTCCTTGTCAGTGGTTTTTGCCGGCACAGTAATGCGATGCACCAAAATGTCTGGCATTTCCTTGACGATGTACTGCTCAAGCCGATTCAGGGAGGAACTCTTGCCGATACCTTTCTCGCCTGTGACCAGAAGGGTATTTTCGTCGGTATGATTTTTCTGCCAGGCATCCAGCGGCTTGCGTATTGCTTCAAGCAGGCCGGTGTCGATGACAGGCAGTTTGCTGCTGCCATCACCTTCCGGGGTAAACCAGCGTTCATACTGCTCGCTGACTTCCTCTGTGCTGATCTCTTCCTCATCCTGCTCCACCAGCGATTTGGTTCGCATCCGGAACCAGCGGGCACTGAGGCTGCGATACCAGTCGAAATCCGCCAGCAGCTGATCCAGATACTGACGGACAAACAGCAGGAGCTGCAGTGGCAACAGCAGGGTGGCAAAGAAGATAAAGGCTTTCTCGGAAAGCAGCCGGTCCATCACCGGATCGCCGGCTTCCGGTAGCATGCGTTTCAGATTAATCAGATACTCCTGACGACGTATCTTGAGCAGAGCGGCGAGTACAAACCAGGTCACCACCCAGCCAAGTAGCTCGGTAATGCGATATAGCAGGGAGGCGCCAAGAAGATGGTCTATCAGATAAAGAATTATCCACGGCCAGATCAGCCAGCGTGCGCGCGTGCGAGCCTGAACAGTCAGTTGCTGCGTCTGTTCACTGCTGAGGAATACCCCGGCACCGCTGCAGATGCGCAGTAACAGCCATTCGCCAATCAGGCACAGCAGGCCGTAAAAAATGTATAGCTCTGCCAGTGGCGCCCACCACAGCAGCAATGGCGCATTGCTGCCGGAAAACAGCACGGTAAAGATGCTTAACGCAAGCCATAACAGGATCCACGGCGCCAGCGGTGCCAGACCGCTGAACACACGCGCCAGTGCCTTGACCCAGCGGCGTTTCGCTGCCCGCTCGACAATCAGGTTGTGCAGATGTAGCAGCAATGCGGTGCTGCGTCTGGCAAGGCGGTGCAGTGCAACAAATGCTGCAATCGCCAGAGTCAGAATCAGTAGTGTGCTGAACAGGTCGCGGTAACGGTTGAAGCCGACGCTTTCACCATCCAGCCGCGCCTGCCAGCGTTCGCCGATGGCATCCAGGGTGTCGCTGCTGAGGCGGTATTCATAACGAGCCATGCTCAGCCAGTGAGAGCGGGCATCGCTATTGAATAAACCATCCCATAGCGAAGTACGATTCCAGCTGCGGCGGTACTGTCTGGCGAGTTGTTGATCGAGCAGGGCAATGCGCTGTTGCGCGGAGGTGACGGCAGCAATTTCCGTTTCGTCTGTCAGGGTGCTGGCCAGCTCCGGCATGTCCTTCTGCAGTGCCCGAAGGGAGGCGGCTAGTCTGGCCTGATTCGCCGGGGCCGTGTCCCGCTCCGCGGAGACCATCGCTTCCCAGCGATTGAGCATACCGTCAAGGCACTCGGCCACCGGCATGGTGTCATTGGTACAAGGTGGGCCGTTGTCGTCAGAATGGGCAGGGCTCAAAATCGCCAGCATTACCAACAGATATCCAGCCAGCGTCCTTCGACAGGCCATATACTTCCTCCCTTCACCCGGCCCAGCCGGAATCGACTATGCTGGGGCCATCATAACGCAGGAGCGCCCCATGAGAATTCTTGCTTTATGTCTGATCGCACTGGTAACACCCTGTTACGGGACTGAGTCCCTGCGTACCGAGCATCTGACCTCACGGCTTATCAGCCACAGCCGCAGTGCCGCCCCCGGTGACCTGTTGATGCTGGGCCTCCTGCTGGAGCATGACAGAGGCTGGCACACCTATTGGCAAAACCCCGGCGATTCCGGCTTGCCGACACGTATAAGTTTGACAATCAACGGTGAGCAGCAACAAAGCGAGATTCTCTGGCCGCTGCCGGCGCGGTTTCCGCTCGATGATCAGCTGGTCAATTTTGGCTACGAGGGCAGGGTGGTGCTGCCGCTGACCGTGCAGATTCCGGCGGACATAAAAGCAGAGTCGTTGCAGATCGAAGCCCGCGCCAGCTGGCTGGTGTGTGAGGACGCCTGCATCCCCGGTAACGGTGAATACCGGCTGACCCTGCCGCTGGCCAGCCAGGCGGCTGTCGATAGCCGCTGGCAGGCCGACTTCGACAAGGCCGCCCGACGACAGCCCCGGCAACTGCCGGCCGGCAGCCGCTTCACCGTCGGTGCAGCTCAGGTCACCCTGCGGATGCCCAAAGCCCTGTTCCCCGGCAAACCGAAGGACTGGGTGTTTTTCCCGATTACCCCGGAAGTGGTACGTAACAGTCAGGAACCGGTCTGGCGACAGGATGGTCAGGACTGGGTGACAGCGCTGGACAGGAACGAATTTTTCACCGTCCTGCCGGCACAGTTCGACTGGCTACTGGTGCGTGGCGATGACGGCATCCGCGTCAGCGCCACGGCGGACACACTTTGACCAAGGAGGCAGAGCATGAAATTTCTGACATTTATCGCG
>JBFHPX010000331.1:0-2557 GCA_041592575.1 Alcanivoracaceae bacterium | reverse complement strand
CACACAGTCGCCCGAAGTTGGCCGGATGCTGCTGGTCACCACTGACCTGAATGCGGTTGGCATCGCTATCCGTTTGTACATCGACGCCGCAGCCAACACCGCAGTACGGACAGGTGGTGCGGACGATGGCATTCATGCCGCCACCTCGCCAAGCAGCAAAGCGGCCGGATCGGCAATCCGCCTGGCCTGCTGGATCAGATCTAAATAGTGACCGCCGTCGCTGGCATCACCAAACAACACCGTCGCCACAAGGCGGCCGTCGCGCAGCCATAGCCGCTTGTAGTGACCGAGCTTCGGATCGCGCCAGACCAGTGTGCGGCAATCATCCAGCTCCCTCAGGTTGCCGGCGGAGAATACGTCGATACCACTGACCTTGAGCCGGGTTGGCAGCACTTCGGATTGATAGCCTTCGGTTTCCTCGCCACACAGACGCCGGGCGAGAACGCGGGCCTGCTGATAGATCGGCGCGATCATGCCGAACAGTTCGCCGCTGATCTGGCAGCACTCGCCCAGTGCGGAAATGTTCTCGACGCTGGTACGCATCAGGGAGTCGGTAATGATGGCGCGCTCGCACCGTAAACTGGCTGCGCGCGCCAGCGAAACTTCCGGGATAATTCCGATGCCAATCACCGCCAGAGAGCAGGGCAGCAAGGAGCCATCGGCGAGCCGCAGCCCTTCAACACTGCCATTGCCGACAAAAGCCTCGCTGTTACAGCCGACATGCACGCTAATACCGCGCTGACGCAATGACTCCGCCAGTCTGGTGCCAGCCTCCTCGTCGAGTTGCCGGTTCATCAGCCACTCACCGTTGTGGACAACACTGACGTGCATGCCGAGACGGTTGAGTCCATAGGCCGCTTCGAGGCCGAGCAAGCCGCCGCCGATCACCACGGCATTGCCGCCGCGGCGGGAAAACTGTTGCATCCGCTGGGCATCATCAAGGGTCCGAAAGCACATCACGTTACTGAGCCGGTTGCCTGGAATGGACAACATCGCCGGGCGCGAACCGGTGGCAATGACAAGTTGATCCCAGTCGACCCGGCTGCCGCTTTCGGTGATGACACATTGCTGATCGGCATCAATCGTCGCTGCGGGGTCGCCACTGATCAGGCTGATGCCATGCTGCTCGTACCAGTCGCGCGGATGGGTGATCAGTTCGTTGCGTGATTTCTCTCCGGCCAGCCACGGTGACAGCATAATCCTGTTGTAGCCGGCGGCGGCTTCTTCGCCAATCACGGTAATGGCAAACCGGCGGGCATCGCGCACCACCAGCTCATCCAGCAGCCTGGTTGCTGCCATGCCATTACCGATGATGACTAGCCGCCCGGACGCCATGGTTAGTAGGCTCCCTCCGCCACCAGCACCCGGCCCTGTCGTATCGCCACCGACCAGGTCGGAATCGATACGCTCATGTCTTCCAGGCAAATGCCGGTGCGCAGGCAGAAATGTTGCTTGTACACCGGTGAAGCCACCACCAGCTTGCCGCCGAGGCTGCCAATAATGCCGCGCGACAATACATTGGCGCCGCTGAACGGATCATGGTTGCCGGTGGCAAACACTCCTTCGCGAGTATGAAACAGGGCAATCTGCCGGCCATTCAAACGCGCCGCCATGCCGGTGCCGGGAACAATGTCATCCAGCGCACAGAGATCGTGCCAGCCGGTCAGGGATTCGATATGGGACGTCGCTGTGCCGTTCATGATGCGCTCTCCACCAGCAGGGTATCCTTCTCTTCCGGGCGGGCAGGACGCTTCTGGCCGCGTTCACGGACATAGACAATTTGCTCGTCTCCGTTGTCATCGTTGACGAATGGCCGGAACCGCTTCAGTGCCTCCGGGCTTTCGATGGTGCGTTTCCATTCGCAGGCGTAGGTGTCCACCACTGACTGCATCTGCGCTTCCAGCTCGGCACCGATGCCGAGCGAGTCATTGATGATGACGTCTTGCAGGTATGCGAGCCCGCCCTCCAGATTGTCACGCCACACCGAAGTACGTTGCAGACGATCAGCGGTACGGATGTAGAACATCAGAAAGCGATCGATATAGCGGATCAGAGTGTCGTCATCGAGATCACTGGCGAACAGTTCGGCGTGACGCGGGCGCATGCCGCCATTGCCAGCGATATACAGGTTCCAGCCCTTTTCGGTAGCAATCACCCCGACATCCTTGCTCTGTGCCTCGGCGCACTCGCGGGTACAGCCGGACACCGCCATCTTCAGCTTGTGTGGTGAGCGCAGGCCGCGGTAGCGTTCTTCGACATAGATCGCCATGCCGACCGAGTCCTGCACGCCGTAGCGACACCAGGTTGAGCCGACACAGGATTTCACGGTGCGCAGCGCTTTTCCGTAGGCATGGCCGGATTCAAATCCGGCGTCGACCAGATCACGCCAGATCAGCGGAAGTTGTTCGACCCGGGCACCGAACAGGTCGATACGCTGACCGCCAGTGATCTTGGTGTAGAGGTCATATTTTTTGGCGACTTCGCCGAGCACGATCAGCTTTTCCGGGGTTATCTCTCCGCCGGGAACCCTCGGCACCACCGAATAGCTGCCGTCCTT
>JBFHPX010000330.1:0-2580 GCA_041592575.1 Alcanivoracaceae bacterium | reverse complement strand
GTGGCGCCCGGAGCGCCGTCTGATCGGTCAGCGGGTGTCTCGCGACGTTCAGATTCGTGTGGACGGCTTCGACACCTATACTGCCCTGCTGGAGAAGCTCACCGCCCTCAAGCCCAGTGCCCTGCATCAGGAAGGCGCGGAGGTGCGTGATCTGTCGGCACTGGAGGATCAGGTTCTGAAACAGGCTGTCGCCAACGCCCGCCACCGCGCCGCAACGCTGGCCAGTGCCGCCGGCCGCGAACTTGGCGAAGCACTGGTCATCATTGAACAGAGCACCCAGCTGCCAGGCCCACTGCCAATCCGAGCGATGGCCATGGAGGCCAGCTCTGAACCGGCCGGCTACAGTGCCGGCGAAACCACTGTGCGCAGCCAGGTGCTGGTGCGCTTTCGGCTGGACTGAAGCATGACTGACCTCGGGACGATCTCCGGCGCCGCGCTGAACCAGTATCTCGTGAGTGCCCGCGCGGCTGGTGTCGATCCGTCCCGCGGACTGATTCACGCCGGCATTGAACCGGCACTGGCAGAGGATCCGGAAGCACGTATTTCCGGAGAGCGCTTTGAAACAATGCTGATCTGGCTGATCGAGGCGTCGCATGATCCGCTGTTTGGTCTGCACACATCCCAGTTTGTCCAGCCCGGCTCATACAGTGTGATGGGGTATATCGCCATGAGCGCTTCGACCATTTTCGAAGCGCTCTCAAAAGTCGCTCTTTATGAAAAGCTGGTTGGCGACATGGGGGTCACCGAAACGGTAATGCGCGACAACCTGGTCGAGGTGCGCTGGATCTGCCGCCATCAAAAGCAGCCCGCCAGACGTCATTTGATCGAGAACGTGCTCGGCTCGTGGGTGCTGTACACCCGCTGGCTGGCAGACAATCCATCACTGTCACCGGAGCTGGTGCTGCTTGAGCACGCGCCTCCGGAGAACCGCCGGCTGCTGGAGGATTACCGCAAGATCTTCGGCTGCGAGGTGCGCTTCAACCAACCCTGGTCAGCGCTGGTTTCGCACCCGGATGTGTTGCAACACCGGCTGCGCCAGCCCGACCCGCAACTGCACTCAACGCTGGAAGCCCACGCGGCTCGCAAGCTGCAATCACTGGGCATTGAAACAACGCTTGCGCAGAAAGTTCGCAACCGGATTCTGGCCTCGCTGAATGAACGCCTGCCGCGCAAGGAACAGGTTGCCGAAGATCTTGGTCTCAATGTTCGCACCATGCATCGCCGGCTGCAGGAGGAGGACACCAGCTGGCAGGAGATTCTCGACAACCTGCGGCAAGAACTGGCCCGCGGCTATCTGCGCGATACAGGCATCACCCAAATGGAGATCGCGGAAAAGCTTGGCTATTCCGATATTCGTTCATTCCAGCGCAGCTTCAAACGCCACCATGGCATGACCCCCGGCGAATTTCGCGAACAGGGTGGTGATAGCAGCCAGTCGCTGCCGTTGTAGGACAAAAGTCCATGATCGACAATGGCAAAGCGCTATACTCCCGGCACTGTCACAGTGACCGGTGCCCCTATGAAACGCGCCCTGAAACAACTGGAAAAAGCCATTGATCACGCTGCCACCTATCAAGAGTGGCGCGAGGCAAGCCTCGAACATGACCGCCTTTCCGGCGCCGACGGCTGGAAGGAAATTGACCGCTCACCGCACTATGACTATGAGCTGATCCGCAATCGCCTCGCCCAGATTCGTCAAGCCAGAGAACGCGACGACGTCAACAAGCTGGTATTCCACCTGCACGAGGGCCTGCATGGCAACCTCGGCAATATTTCCAATCCGGCTCTGTATAACCACGCCCGGGTCGGCACCAAACACCTGATTGAACGTTACCTTGCGGAAGTGACTGCGGCACTGGATTACCTGTGCGACAACGAATTCGAAGAGTTTCCGTTCAAGGAAAAACTTGATTTCTTCCAAACCACCGGGCAGGCCTACGGGCGGAGCTGCCTGATGATGTCCGGCGGCGCGGCACTCGGCCTGTTTCATATTGGCGTGGCCAAAGCATTGTGGGAGCAGGGCCTGCTGCCACCGGTCATTTCCGGCTCCAGTGCCGGTTCGATTATTGCGTCCGTGGTCGGCACCCACGACGACTCCGAGCTGATGACCAAACTGGAGCCGGAAAACATCTACCTTGAGGCCTTCAAGGTGGTGGGCTGGAGCGGCACGCTGAAAGGCCGGCCAGTGCTGGATGGCAACTATCTGGAAGCCTGTCTCGAGGAAAATATCCTCGACCTGACCTTTGAGGAGGCTTACCGGAAAACCGGACGCGAGATCAACATTACCGTCAGCCCCTATGACCGTCACCAGCATGCCCGCCTGCTGAACTGGCGAACCTCGCCGAATGTCCTGATCCGCAAAGCCTCTCTGGCATCCTGTGCGATTCCCGGCATCTACCCGCCAGTGACGCTGTGGGCGAAAAACATTGAAGGCGAGAAAGTCCCCTACATTCCGAGCCGCAAGTGGGTCGACGGATCAATCAAGGATGACCTGCCGATTCATCGTCTGGCCCGTCTTTACGGCGTCAATCATTCGATTGTCAGTCAGACCAATCCGCATGTGGTGCCGTTTCTGGCCCG
>JBFHPX010000329.1:0-2614 GCA_041592575.1 Alcanivoracaceae bacterium | reverse complement strand
AGGCTGCGCGCCAGACGGGTCTGGCTGACGTCGTGCTGGTACTGGCCGACACCGATCGATTTCGGATCAATCTTGACCAGCTCGGCGAGCGGGTCCTGCAGCCGGCGGGCGATGGATACGGCACCACGATAGGACACGTCGAGATCGGGAAATTCCCGCGCCGCCAGTTCCGACGCCGAATACACCGACGCGCCGGCTTCGTTCACCATGATCTTGCTGATCTTCAGCTCAGGCAGTTTTTTCACCACTTCGCCCGCGAGCTTGTCAGTTTCCCGGCCGGCGGTGCCGTTGCCGATGGCAATCAGTTCGACCTTGTATTTCATGCACAGCGCGCCGAGTACGGCGAGGGACTGGTCCCAGCGGTTTTGCGGCACGTGCGGAAAAATAGTGGTGGATTCAAGCAGCTTGCCGGTCTGGTCCACAACCACGACCTTGACCCCGGTACGCAGGCCCGGGTCGAGCCCCATGGTGGCGCGCATGCCGGCCGGCGGCGCCATCAGCAGCGCTTTCAGGTTGCGTGAGAAAACAGCAATGGCGCCTTCTTCAGCCATCTCGCGAACCCGTCCGAGCAGTTCCGTTTCCAGATGGGTGGCGAGCTTGATCTTCCAGGTCCAGCGCACGGTTTCCTGCAGCCAGCTGTCGCCGGCGCGTTTCTGATTGGTCCATTCGATGCTTTTCGCAACCATGTCTTCGCATGGATGTGGCTGCGCTGTTTCCAGTTCTTCTGGCAAGGCCATGCTGACATGCAGGACGCTTTCATTGCGGCCACGGAACAGTGCCAGAGCCCGGTGCGACGGAATCTCGGAAAGCTTCTCGCTGTAATCAAAATAGTCGCGGAACTTGCTCGCTTCATCCTGTTTGCCGTCGGCGACTCTGGCGGTGACGATGGCGTGTTGCCACAGCCAGGTGCGCAGTCGGGTCAGCAGGTCGGCGTTCTCGGCGAAACGTTCCATCAGGATCTGCTTGGCACCGTCCAGCGCATCCTTGGCAGTGCTGATGCTGTGCTCTGCGTTCAGGTAGGCAGCGGCCAGCTGCTCCGGGTTTTGCGACGGGTCGGCGAGGATCGCATCGGCCAGCGGTTCCAGTCCGGCTTCGCGGGCGATCATGGCGCGGGTGCGACGCTTCGGCTTGTATGGCAGGTACAGATCCTCAAGCCGGGTCTTGCTGTCGGCTTCGAGAATCTGTGCCTCCAGCGCCGGGGTCAGCTTGTCCTGCTCGCGAATACTTTTCAGCACGGCGGCGCGTCGGTCCTCCAGCTCGCGCAGGTAGCGCAGGCGCTCATCCAGGTTACGCAGCTGGGTGTCGTCCAGGCCGCCGGTGGCTTCTTTCCGGTAGCGGGCGATAAACGGTACCGTGGCGCCTTCATCAAGCAGGGCGACGGTGGCGCGGACCTGATCGGGCTGACAGTTGATCTCGCTGGCGATGATCGCTTCGATACTGGCCTTGGTGGCGGCCGGGGTCGGGGTCGACATGGAGAAAAGTCCCTCAGGCAAAAAACACAACGGCCGGCATCATAGGCAATGAGGCCGGCCGTTCACAGATTGTATTTTTGTGCTGAATGGTGTCAGCCGAGCAGTTCGTTGACCTTGCTGATCAGCGCGTTTTCCTGCACCGGCTTGACCAGATAGGCCTTGGCGCCCTGACGCTCACCCCAGACCTTATCGGTTTCCTGATCTTTGGTGGTGACCAGGATAATCGGAATATGCTGGGTGGCAGGATCTTTGGTGATCTTGCGGGTAGCCTGGAAGCCGTTCAGCTCAGGCATCACCACATCCATCAGGATCAGATCCGGTAATTCGGATTTGGCCTTGTCGACCCCTTCCATGCCATTGGTGGCAGTGACGGTCTTGTGGCCATGGCTTTCCACGATCTTGATCATGTTGGCCATTTGCGTGGGGGAATCATCAACAATAAGGATTTTTGCCATGGGGTACTGTCTCCACTCTCTCCCGGGGACCATCTTCGGTGGTCTTCGATACTGAACGGCATCATAGCAGCGCCGTGCAGGGGTAACACCTGCTGATTGTGCCCATCAGCCGCCAGACGGCAGTGCCGGCCGATGGGCGGCTGCCCGCGAATGGCTTCAGTAGCGGAACGTGACCCGGGCGCGGCGTAGCCAGCGCAGCAGCACCACTGCCAGCCCGCCTTCCAGCAGCAGCCGCAGGGCCAGTTGCCACTGGCTCATGGCCAGTTCATGCAGGGCCGGGTTGAGCCGGCTGATCAGGCTGGCGAGCAGCAACAGTGGCACGCCGACAAGCACCAGCGCCCGGGCCCGGCCACGCACTGCCAGTTGCTGGCGGAATAACGCCTCCAGCGTCTTGCCGGTGAGCCACAGCAGCAGAATCAGCAGTGCCAGTGTCAGCAGCAGCGTCAGGCTGACCCCGGAGGTTTGCACCGAGCGCACAATTACCCCGCCGTGTTGCAGTAACTGGATGGCAAACAGGCCAAGCAGCGCTGTTGGCCACCAGAGGCTGCCACGCAGGCCCGGTTCCGGTTCGGAGGCGCGCCGGTACTGCTTCGGGTCAAACTGCCACAGCGCCGTCACCGTGCCGGGCAGGTGTGACAGTGTCACGGCGCTGCTCAGGCGTGCGCCGAACTGAGCCAGCCGTGGTTT
>JBFHPX010000328.1:0-2626 GCA_041592575.1 Alcanivoracaceae bacterium | reverse complement strand
CCTCGTCAGGCTCAATTCCGGGGCTGGGTAAGGTTCAGGCGCGCTAGTCTACTGGCAGTGCCGGGGGCAGGCAAATCAGTCTGTTGCCTGTCGGTCCGACATTTCAGCGCAGGGACTTGAGCTCGTAAAGCAGTGCCAGGGCATCTTTCGGGCTGAGCTCGTCCGGGTCGACCTGGTCCAGTCGGATTTCCACCGCAGAGACCTGCTGGCTGAACAGGTCCGGTTGCGCCGGCGACTTCCCGGGCGTGGCCGCCGGTTGACTATGCTGGCCGCGCTCAAGGTCTGCCAGCCGGGTCCTTGCAGCACGGATCACACTGGCCGGCACCCCGGCCAGCTGCGCCACCTGGAGGCCATAGCTGCGGCTGGCCGGGCCTTCCTGCACCCGGTGCAGGAAGACAATCCCGTCACCGTGTTCGCTGGCGGTAAGATGGGCGTTGCGTACCCCGGGCAGTTCATCCGGCAACCTGGTCAGCTCGAAATAGTGGGTGGCAAACAGGGTGAAGGCTTTCTGCTCTGCGGCCAGCCGGGTGGCGGCCGCCCAGGCCAGCGCCAGACCGTCAAAGGTGCTGGTCCCGCGACCGATCTCGTCCATCAGCACCAGCGACTTGCTGGTGGCATTGTTGAGGATGTTGGCGGTTTCGGTCATTTCCACCATGAAGGTGGAGCGGCCTCCGGCCAGATCATCAGCAGAGCCGATGCGGGTAAAGATGCGATCAATCGGGCCGATACTGGCACTGGCCGCCGGCACGCAACAGCCGATATGGGCGAGCAGCACAATTAGCGCGGTCTGACGCATGTAAGTGGATTTACCGCCCATATTCGGGCCGGTAATGATCAACATGCGGCGTTCGTTATCGAGATGCAGGCTGTTAGGTACAAAGGCCTCTTCGAGCACTTGTTCGACCACCGGGTGACGACCGTCGATGATTTCAACAACCGGTTCGTCTACCAATACAGCCGGCACCAGATTCAGTGCTTCGGCGCGCTCGGCAAAACAGGCCAGCACATCCAGCTCTGCCAGCGCCGCTGCACTATTCTGCAACCCGGCGAGCTGCTCGTTCAGGCGATCAAGCAACTCTTCATACAGTGCTTTTTCCAGCGCCAGCGCCTTGCTTGAGGCAGACAGCGCCTTGTCCTCAAAAGTCTTCAGCTCCGGGGTGATGAATCGCTCGGTGTTTTTCATTGTCTGGCGACGAACATAATCCGCCGGCACCTGCTCGGCATCGCGGCGTGACAGTTCGATGTAATAGCCGTGCACGCGGTTATATTTGACACGCAAGGTGGCGAGGTTGGTGCGTGCCCGTTCCCGCTGTTCGATATCAACCAGAATGCTGCCGGCGTCTTCGCTGATGCTGCGCAATTCATCCAGATCGCTGTTATAGCCGTCGGCAATGACACCGCCATCGCGCATCAACATCGGCGGGTTTTCAATAATGGCTTTCTGCAGCAGCTCGCATTGTTCGGGGAAAACACCGAGTTTCTGCCTTAATCCTGCCAAGGGGCCACTATCCGGAAGAGTGTCTTGCAGGGCGGGCAGTGCTGCCAGACTGCGCCCCAGTCGGGTCAGATCACGCGGCCTTGCTGAACGCAGGGCAACGCGACCGAGAATGCGCTCCATATCACCCACGTCATCCAGCAGCGTGCGGATATTTTCAAATTGCCAGCCTTCGCGCAGTGACGCGATGCGCGTACTGCGCTCATTGATACTGTCTTTTTTCCGCAACGGCTGATGCAGCCAACGACGCAACAGGCGCGCGCCCATGGCGGTGATGGTGCTGTCCAGCACCCAGGCCAGCGTATGGGAGTCACGGCCGTCCAGCGTCTGGGTCAGTTCGAGATTGCGCCGCGTGGCGGCGTCCATCTGGATGCCGTCTTCATGGGACTCGATTGCCATGCTGTTCAGGTGGGGGAGGGCGCTGCGCTGGGTTTCGCGTGCATAACCAAGCAGGCTGCCGGCAGCGGCAATTTCCAGCGCCGAAGGATTGCCAAAGCCGGCCAGATCGTGGGTGCCGAACTGCTTGCATAACAAACGTTGCGCGGTGTCCGGATCAAACTCCCACACCGGTCGCGCCCGGGCCCCGGCGCGCTTGCGCAGCGATTCTGGCAGCGTGGCGCTTTCGTCATACAGCAGCTCGGCCGGTTGCCAGCGTTCGATCAATGCCAGCAGCGCTTCCCGACTCTCCACCCGGGTGACGGTGAGTCGTCCGGCGGCAAGATCCAGTGATGCGGCGCCATAGCTTTCGCCATGGGCAGCCACGGCGCACAGCAGGGTATCGCGACGCTCGTCCAGCAGCGCTTCGTCGCTGACCGTGCCCGGGGTGACAATGCGTGCCACACGTCGCTCTACTGGCCCCTTGCTGGTCGCCGGGTCACCAAACTGCTCGCAGATCACCACCGACTGACCCAGTCGCACCAGCCGGCCCAGATAGCCTTCGGCGGCATGGTGGGGGATGCCGGCCATGGGAATCGGTCGGCCGGCACTCTGGCCACGGGAAGTCAGGGTGATATCCAGTAGTCGCGCCGCCTTCTCGGCATCACCGTAGAACAGCTCGTAGAAGTCGCCCATGCGGTAGAACACCAGATGATCCGGGTGCTCGGATTTGATGCGCAGGTATTGCTGCATCAT
>JBFHPX010000327.1:0-2626 GCA_041592575.1 Alcanivoracaceae bacterium | reverse complement strand
GCCGCCCTCGGACCTGTTCCTCAGCAAGCAGGCGTTGCGCAGCAGTGCCGCAACCGGCGACTTCATCGCCTACAACCTGACGCTGGAAAATACCAGCTCATCACCGGCTCTGGATATCATCATCAGCGACACCCTGCCAAAAGGGTTCCGGTATCAATCCGGATCCTTGCGCGTCGATGGCTCCGCCGCCGCCAACCCGGCAATCAGTGACGATGGCAGAACATTGGATATCGACGTTGGCACCCTGCCCGCCGGTGGCCGGCTGAGCGTCCGTTATGTTGTCGAAGTGACTGCCGCCGCCGGTGCCGGTCAGGCTACCAATCGGGCGGTTGCCCTGTCGGGCTCAAGTCGTTCGAATATCGCCAGCGCCAGCATTCTGGTCGAGCGCCCCATCTTCAATGATCGCGCGTTCCTGACAGGCCGGGTCATCACCGGTAACTGTGGTGATGATGCCGCACCAGGACTGGCCGGCGTCCGTATCTATATGGAAGATGGTTCGACGGTTATTACCGATGATCAGGGCCGCTGGCACATTGAGGGCATTATTCCCGGCACCCACGTCCTGCAGCTCGACACCAAAACACTGGGGCCGCGTCATACTCTGCGCCAGTGCCGCGACAACACCCGGCAAGCGGGTAACGCTGCTTCGCGCTTCGTCAACGTTCAGGGTGGAACGCTCTGGCGCGAGAACTGGTATATCGAGGAGAAGCCATCTCTTGGCGCTCATCTTCAGCAGCAGCTGCAAACCGAACTGCGGGACGGCCATGCCGTCATTACCTTGCCGATCGGCAATGGCGAGACCGAGTTCAGTCAGGTGATCACGCAAATCTACTTGCCTGATACACTGACCCCCGTAAGCGGCTCTGCCACTCTGGATGGCGTTACCATTTCTGATCCGAAGCAGATCGACAACTACTACGAATTCCGCCTTGATACTGAAGGCCATTTCTGGCGTAAAACCCTTTCCGTTGCGCTTAAGCTTGCCCCCGACGACACCGATAATATCGAGAAATCGATTCTTGCCACCAGCGTTGGCATTACCGCTGACGGTCGCAAACATTCGGTTTCCTCTGTCAACAAGGTAAAAGTTGACGGCGCCAAGATGAAACAGAGCGAACTGGTATTGCGGCCGCGATTCCCGAGCATGTCTGCCGAACTCGCCGATTCAGACCGGGCGGAAATCCGCAAGGCAGTGGAACCGCTGAGGGGCATCAAGGGAATTCGTCTGGAGGTGGTCGGACACACGGACAGCCAGCCCGTGGCCCGTCGAGAGGGGCGGCCGATCAATAACAATTATGCGCTGTCCGAGGCGAGGGCCAGAGCGGTCGCTGACTATATGGCGGAGTTGCTCGAAATCGAACAGGGCCAGATCAGCGTGATCGGCATGGGCCCGGATGAACCGCTAGCCGACAATGACACTGAGGCAGGCCGGGCACTTAACCGGCGAGTCAGGATCAAGATATTTGTGCCGCAGATAGTCGGCAATGCCAGCCTGACCGTCACTCAGCCTGACAGCGGTTTGAACAACGATCACAGCAGCAACCGCCAGACCGCGACAGCGAAAGTCGAAGCTGTGTCCGGCTTTGTGAATATACGCAGTGGCATGGTGACGCCGTACCCGGTTATCAGCGTCACCGCAAAACTGGATGCCAGACTCAAGCCAAAGCTGTTGCTGAACGGCGAACCGGTGCCGGATGAGCGCATCGGCATGCGGCTTGCCGATGAAGAGAGCAAATCGGTGGTTTACACCTGGGTGGGTATCGAGCTGCCCCAGGTGGGCAATTATCAGTTCGAACTTCAAGGCAGCGGCGGCTTTGGCGTTGTCCGCTTCAAGGAAAGTGCTGCGGTCAGGCGTAGTGGCAAGATCAAGTCCATACTCGCCGGCGAGCCGATTGAGAACAGTGCCGATGGCATTACTCCAGTACAGGCCCGCATTCGTCTGGTGGACGAATTCAACCAGCCGATTCTTGCCCAGGCCCAGCTCAAGGTACTATCAGGCGGGTTACGCCCTCTGAACCATGGTCAGGCGGAAAATCCGCTGGAAAACCGTGGCGACACGCTGGTCATCGATCAGAACGGCATTGCCCGCTTTGAGCCGGTCGGCACCGCCGGCACCTATCGCATCCGCCTCACCGACGGACAGGTTGTTTCCGAGGAAATCGAGGTGGCGGTGGCCCCTGACCTGCGCGACTGGATTCTGGTGGGTTTTGCCGAAGGCAGCATTGGCTACAACACCCTGCGCGGCAACATGCAAAATATCAGCGGCAGCGACAACCATGCCTACAGCGACGGCGAAGCCGCCTTCTTCGCCCGCGGCACGGTCAAGGGTGAATGGCTTCTGACTGCCGCCTATGACAGTCGACGGGCCTCGCTCCAGGATCAGCCAATGCACCGCGCCATCGACCCGCAACGCTGGTACACGCTATATGGTGACGACACCCAGCGCAGCCACGATGCCGCGTCCTCGGAAAAGCTCTACGTGCGGATGGAAAAGCGCGATTTCTATATCCTGTTCGGCGACTATGACACCGGGCTGACGGTGACCGAGCTTGGCCGTTATCAGCGCACCTTGACCGGTGTGAAGTCGGAGTGGACCGGACGTAATGTCTCAGCGCAGGGTTTTGCT
>JBFHPX010000326.1:0-2636 GCA_041592575.1 Alcanivoracaceae bacterium | reverse complement strand
GGTGGCGGAGTACACCACAAACCGCGGCGTCGGCAGCATCGCTGCCAGCGAGGCAATATTGAGAATATGAGCCGGCTTGCCATGGGCCCTGGCCATGGCAACAAAGTCATGGCAGAGCGTAGTCAGGGCAGTGACATTCAGATCGATATCGCGCTGGCTGATTTCCCGGGTCTGGTTTTCAAACCAGTCCCAGACGCCGGTACCGGCATTGTTCACCAGCACGGTCAGCACCAGGGCTTCCGCATCCAGCCATTCTCCGGCCCGTGCCATCAGGCCATTGAGCTGCTGACGATCGGCCAGGTCGCAGTCCAGCGCCAGCGCCCTGACCCCCCTTGCCTCCAGCTCCGCCGCCAGCGATTCAAGACGCTCCCGCCGCCGGGCCACCAGGATCACGCTCATGCCCCGGCCGGCAAGCTCTCTGGCAATATCGACACCGATACCACTGGATGCGCCGGTGACCAGCGCCGCATGCTTGTTCATCTCTCCCTCCTGTCCCTGACTCCGGGTGCCTGAGTGGACCGGTCCCGATTCTGGCACCATGGTACAAATATGGCCAGACGCCGGCCCGTTTATGGCCCGGAACGACAACTCGACGATCCCGGTCACACCGATCATGATCCGGGTCATGACTATGGGCCACCGGCGGGCGCATAGTCAGACAACGGATCATCGTTTCTTCACCCGCAAGGAGGTCTGTTATGGAACCCACCTGGATAGTTGTCGCCGACAGTAGTCGTGCCCGCATTCTCGCCACCCGTAATCGCGTACAAGCCCCCGCTGACATTGAAACTCTGGAGCACCCCGAAGGCAGGATGAAGGCGCAGGAAATCAACAGCGACCGACCTGGCAGCATCGGTGATGGCAACGGCCCCGGCCGGCATGGCATGGAGCAACCGGATGTCCATCACCATCATCAGGAGGTGTTTGCCAAGCAGATCGCCGAACATCTGGAGAAGGGTCGCCATCAGGGCAAGTTTACCGAGCTGGCACTGGTGGCACCGCCAGCATTTCTGGGTGTGCTGCGACAGAAAATGAATGGCCAGCTGGGCAAGCTGGTAACCCACACGGTGCAGAAGAATTTGCTTGATCAGGATAACGAGGCGATTCGGGCTCAGGTTTTTGATTAACGGACAACCCAATCACAGAGCATCTGATCCGGCGCTGGCGCCGGACTCATGGGAAGCAAAAAAGGGGCGCCTTAAGGCGCCCCTTCTTTGTTAGCCAGATACAATCAATCGGCCAGAATTGCGCGGCTGATAATCTGCTTCATGATTTCGTTGGTACCGCCATAGATGCGCTGGACACGGGCATCGGCAAACATGCGGGCGATGGGATATTCCCACATATAGCCATAACCGCCATGCAACTGCAGGCACTCATCGATCACCCGGCACTGCAGATCAGTGATGTAGTACTTCGACGCCGCTGCAGTGGGTACATCAAGCTTGCCCTGCAGATGCAGCTCCAGACAGCGGTCGACATAAACGCGACCGACCTGAATTTCAGTGTGCAGTTCGGCGAGCTTGAACTGGGTGTTCTGAAACTCGGCGATGGCCTTGCCAAAGGCGCGACGCTCTTTCACATAGCGGATGGTGTGCTCCAGCGCGCTTTCTGCCATGGCCAGACCATTGATGGCGATACCCAGGCGCTCCTGCGGCAGCTCCTGCATCAGGTAGACAAAGCCCATACCTTCCTGACCGAGCAGCGCTTCCTTGGGCAGCCGCACGTCCTGGAAAAACAGTTCGGAGGTATCCTGCGCCTTCATGCCGACTTTCTTCAGGTTCTTGCCTTTCTGGAAACCCGGGGTGCCCTCTTCAAGCAGGAACAGGCTGATGCCCTTGGCGCCCTTGGTCGGATCGGTTTTCGCCACAACAATGACCAGATCTGCGTTCTGACCATTGGTAATGAAAGTCTTCGACCCGTTCAGCACATAGTGGTCGCCATCTTTCACCGCCGTGGTCTTGATCCCCTGCAGGTCCGAGCCGGCAGCCGGTTCGGACATGGCGATGGCGCCAATCACCTCACCGCTGACCATCTTCGGCAAATACTTCTGCTTCTGCTCTTCGCTGCCATAGTGCTCGATATAGGGGGCAACGATTTCGGTGTGCAGGCCCCAGCCAATGCCGGTCAGACCGGCGCGGGAGACTTCTTCACTCACGACTACGCTGTAGAGGAAATCGGTACCGAGGCCACCGTACTGCTCCGACACCATCGGACAGAGAAAACCCTGCTCGCCAGCCTTGCGCCAGACTTCCTTCGGCACCTGGCCGGTGTGTTCCCATTCCTCGTGGAACGGCACGGCCTCGTTCTCGAGGAATTTGCGCACGGTGGCACGAAAGGTGTCATGGTCGCTGCTGAACAGGGTACGGGGGATCATCGCCATCTCCGGATTAAGTAGATCTGCTGATTGTGGTGGCGGCGCATGATCAGGAGGTGAACGCCACCCGGGGCAGACGTTTTACGCAACTTCGTCTACCCGGCGCAATGACCGGATCGCTCACGGGGTGGCAGGGTTTGCCGGGTTGTCTGAGTTGCCGGGTTTGGCAGAGAGCGATCCGGCTTTCGCGCCTGTGCAGGTGTGGCCGGGACCCGCCGTGAACCCATCCATGGGGGCTTGGGTTCGGCATCCCTGCCTC
>JBFHPX010000325.1:0-2639 GCA_041592575.1 Alcanivoracaceae bacterium | reverse complement strand
GCCGATCGGCCCGGAGGCGCTGACGGCGATCTTCCCGATGAGCCTGATCGAGCAGGAAATGTCGGCCGAGCGCTGGATTCCGATTCCCGAGAAAGTGCGCGAGATTTACCAGCTGTGGCGTCCCTCGCCGCTGTTCCGCGCGCACCGTCTGGAAGCCGCGCTCGGCACCCCGGCCAAGATCTACTACAAGTACGAAGGCGTTTCCCCGGCCGGCTCGCACAAGGTCAACACCTCGGTGGCGCAGGCCTATTACAACGCCGAAGCCGGCATCAAGCGCATCGCTACCGAAACCGGCGCCGGGCAGTGGGGCTGCTCGATGGCGCTGGCCGGCCAGATGTTCGGACTCGACGTGCGCGTCTACATGGTCAAGGTGAGCTACGGCCAGAAGCCCTACCGCCGTTCCATGATGCAGACCTGGGGCGCGGAAGTGTTCGCCAGCCCGAGCATGGAAACCAATTCCGGGCGTGCCGCGCTGGAGCAGGACCCGAACAATCCGGGCTCGCTCGGCCTGGCGATTTCCGAAGCAGTGGAAGACGCCGCCACGCATGCCGACACCAACTACGCCCTCGGCTCGGTGCTGAATCACGTCCTGCTGCACCAGACCGTGATCGGCCTGGAAGCCAAGAAGCAGTTCGAGAAAGCCGGCGATTATCCGGACATGATCTTCGCCCCCTGCGGCGGCGGCTCCAACTTCGGCGGCGCAGCCTTCCCCTTCTTCGCCGACAAGGCCGCCGGCAAGAACGTGCGCCTGGTCGCGGTGGAACCCGAATCCTGCCCCACCCTGACGCGCGGCCACTACGCCTATGATTTCGGCGACACTGCCAAGCTCACGCCGATGATGCTGATGTACACCCTCGGCCACGACTTCATGCCGCCCAGCATCCACGCCGGCGGCCTGCGCTACCACGGCGACTCGGCGCTGGTGTCGCAGCTTTATCACGAGAAACTGATCGAAGCCCAGGCCGTGCCGCAACTCGCCACCTTCCAGGCCGGCGTCACCTTTGCCCGCACCGAAGGCATCGTGCCCGCGCCGGAATCCAACCACGCTATCGCCGCCAGCATCGCCGAAGCCCTGCGCTGCAAGGAAAGCGGCGAGGCGAAGACGCTGTTCTTCAACCTCTCCGGCCACGGCCATTTCGACATGGCCGCCTACGACAGCTACTTCAGCGGCAAGCTGGAAGACTCCGCCTACCCTGAGGAAGCGATCAGGGCCGCACTGGATCGCCTGCCGAAAGTGGGGTGAGTCTGCTCTCCGCAAACCTGACTTGAGTCGATGCGATCAAGGGGGTCGGCTCAGGCCGGCCCTTATTTCATACAACAAAATGGGCAGTATTGAATGAGCCTGGATTTTTGTTGGTATTGAAGTCTGCTTTGCTGAAAGCCCACGCAGACCGTGATCTCATCTCCGAACCAACCTGTTATCCAAAGTTACTGTGCTGTGATGTTCCTTGAGATCGACGATGGAGATGAAAAGACCGAATGAATAAAGGGCCGGTTGCTGATCTGATTCACACTTGTTTTCACAGAAAAAGCGAATGACAAACGAGTTGTCTCCGGTCAGCACGCGCCCATTCTCAAGGCTATCTGCCTGGACACCCTTGCTGGTATTCACACTATTGGCTTGCGCCATCGGTGCTACCGGGTATTTCGTCTTCAATCGACATCAGGAAAATGTCAAAACGGAGGCGCATGGCACAGTGGGGGCCATCGCCGACCTGAGGGTCAGTCAGGTGACAAAATGGCGTGAAACTTATAAGAAAAGCGCCGAGGTGCTGATGCTGGATCCCTTGCTGGCACAGGAAATCGAGCTTTGGCTACAGCACGGTGCACGGCTTGACTCGGGGGCGCAACGGATCGTGCGGCGTCTGAAAGCGGTGCAGCAATCATATGATTTTCAGGGCGTATTTATCCTCGATGAACACGGGGTTGTGCGGGACCTGCCAATCACGCCGGATGCCAAACCACCCACAGCCTATGGGATACAACGGGTCATGGAAGCGATGCGTAACAGGCAAATCGTCCTCACTGATCTGCATCCGGGTGCCGAGGCCCCGCGCGTACGATTGGATCTGTTGGTGCCGATCTTCAGCCACGCTGATGCGCGAAACCGGACCATCGCAGGGATTTATTTCCGCATCGATCCACAGCAATATCTTTTCCCCCTGCTGCAATCCTGGCCGACACCCAGCCCAAGCGCCGAAGCCATACTGGTCCGCCGCGAAGGCGGTGAGATGGTCGTTCTAAGCAACCTGCGTCATCGCGACAACACGGCGCTGCAATTGCGGTTCCCGGCAAGTGAATTGAAAACAGTAGCCGGCATGATGGCACAAGGTGTAGGTGAACTAGTAGAAGGCGAAGATTATCGCGGAATCCCGGTGATCGGCGCAGTGCGAACAGTTCCAGACTCACCCTGGTTTCTGGTAGCAAAAATAGACAAGGCGGAGCTTTACGCTCCGATCCACAGAACTGCCTGGATTGTGGCAACTCTGACGTTTGCCTTCATCGGCGGAGCGGGGATGAGCACCGGGCTGTGGTGGCGACAGCAGCGCGCACAGTTCCTGGCCGGCCGCTACAAGGACAAACTCCGGAGCCAGGCACTGGTGCAGCGCAGCGAGCGGCAAACGCGCCTGCTCCTGGAG
>JBFHPX010000324.1:0-2676 GCA_041592575.1 Alcanivoracaceae bacterium | reverse complement strand
GGTTCCGGGCCGGCCTGAAAGCAGGGGACAGTCTGTACGCGGCCAGCGACTATGCCGCTGCGGAAAAAAGCTGGAAGGAGGTGGCGCCACTCTACCCCAATGATGCCGAACTGGCTGGCAAGCTGGAGCGGGTCAGCAAGGTACTGGAAAACCTGAAAACGCTGGGCCGCTGATACTGCCCGGCGACAGGTGCCACCGGGCAGCGGCCATCAGGACATCACAAACCAGGCAACACCAATCAATCCGGCCACCGCAACTGCCGCGACAATCAGGCCGGTCTTGCTGGAACTGCCGCCGGACTGAACCGGCTCGGGCGCAGGTCTGGGCGCGGCAGGTTGTGCCGGCTTGCTGGCAGCCGGTCTGGCTGGCGCCGGGGCAGCCGCAGAACGGGCCGGGGCAGCCGCAGCCGGCTGGCCGGACGCTGGTGCGGCCGTTACCGCCGGGCGGAACATGGTCTTGTCGCCACCGGTTTCTTCCACCACCGGAGCTTCCGGCGCCTCGACCTGAAACACCAGCGTGTCGAAGCGCAATTCATCGCCCGGATTGACCACGCCTTCCTGCACCTTCTTGCGGTTGACATAGGTGCCATTGGACGACCCCAGATCTTTCACATGCAGGCGGCCACTCTGGAAATACAGCTCGGCATGCTGGCGCGATACATGTGTGCCAGGCAGCACGATATCGCAGGTCTGCGAGCGGCCGAGTATGGCGCGGCCAGTCGGCGGAATCGGGAAAGCCTCTCCGGCAATGGAGCCGGTCTTGCCACGCAGCAACCAGCCCACCGGCACACCGCCCACGCCCGGACCGCTGGCCTGCCGATTGGAAACACTGAGGCCCTGCAGGGCCGGGGAGATTGCGGTAGCGGAGTCTTCCGGCTGGGCCTTGAGCTGCTCCTTTGGGTCCACCAGGTGCAGCTCCGCCTTGTTCAGGCGAATAACATCACCAGCGCGTAACTGGGTGCGCGCCTTGATCTGCTTACCGTTGACGAAGGTGCCATTGATGCTGCCGGCATCGGTAATAAAAACCCGGTCATCATCCTCTACCCGCAGTTCGGCATGGAAATTACTGATGCCTTCCTCGTCGATAACAATGTCGTTCGACTTGTCACGCCCCATGGCATAACGGGAATCCACCAGCCAGATGGCTGCCTTGCGGTGATCCTTGAACTGCAGCTTCAGCATATCCCCTTTTACTCCTTGCCGGATTCCGTGTCAGAAACGGCTGCCACCGACCCCCCGTGGGCCCAAGCCAAGCCCCGAATATACGGGAAATTCGGGGCTAAAGTGAATCATTGTGTGATCACTCAGGGCGCCGGTGCGGTGACCTCCTCTGCCTCCTCCTGCGCCGTTAACTCACCCTGTACCGGCTCGGCTGCCTCCTTGACGGCGCCAAGATCGCTCTGCTCCGGGTAACGATCCTGCAGCCACTGCTGCATTCCTTCAGGAATCTCGCGGCGACCTTCGAACAGCTGCTCGACATCCTGTGGCAGCGGCTCGCGCACGGTCGGCTTCAGCTCACCATTTCTGGTCGGCTTGAACTGCAGTGCGGTAATGCCGAGATAGCGTTGACGGGTGACACTGAGGGCGTCGACCCGATCATCCAGAATGGTCGGGCGCAGGAACACCATCAGGTTACGCTTGATCTTGTTGGTGCTGGTGGAGCGGAACAGAAGTCCGATCACCGGGATGCTGCCAAGAATCGGCACTTTGCGTACGGTTTTCTCACTGTCATCACGAATCAGGCCACCGAGTACGATGGTTTCCAGGTTGTCCGCCAACACGGTGGTATTTATCGAGCGCTTCGAAGTGATGATATCGGCAGCATTAACACCGGATACCGAACGCTGCACGTCGGAGACTTCCTGTTCCAGCACCAGCCGTACGGTTTGTGGCCCGGCCAGATGCGGGGTCACTTTCAGGGTAATACCCACATCTTCGCGCTGAATGGTAGTAAAGGGGTTGGTTACCCCGGCACCGGTGCTGGTGCTCTGGCCGGTCACGAACGGGACGTTCTGACCGACGATGATCGAGGCCTCCTGATTGTCCAGCGTCATCACGCTTGGCGTCGACAGCAGGTTTACCGCACTGCTGGAGGCCAGCGCCTGAAGGAAGCCGCCCCAGCGCAAGTTGCCGTCGCTGTCGAGCTCACCACCACCTACGCTAATGCCATCGCCAAGTGACGGCGGGGCACCGGTAACAATACCGGCGGCAATATCGTTCAGACTGGTACCGAAGTTAGAGAAATTGATCCCGCCGACACCTTTTTCGGTATCGCCTGCAGCCCACTGGAAACCCAGATTAAGACCGTTGTCACCACCAACCTCGACAATCGCTGCTTCGATAAGAATCTGCGCCCGCCGGACGTCAAGCTGGGCAATTACATTACGCAGTTCGTTCATCATGCCGGGCTCGGCACGGATGATCAGGGCGTTGAGCGATTCGTCGGCCTGAATCGACACTTTGCTTGCCGCCGCTGCAGAGCTGGCAGCCTTCTCCGCGCCACCGCCCGGCGCGGCGCCATCAGCAAAATTCTTCAGCAACTCTGCAGTTGCCTTGGCATCCGCATTGGCAAGACGGATCACCTGCACGCCACTGCCCTGACTCTGCGGCACATCCATTTCCATGACCAGAGAGCGAATACGGTCACGCGCTTCGCTATCGCCCTTGACGATAAGCC
>JBFHPX010000323.1:0-2715 GCA_041592575.1 Alcanivoracaceae bacterium | reverse complement strand
CGCCAGCGACTTCCATTCCAGTGTCTGTGCGTCGAATAACTGCAGCCGTTCATTCAGCGGCACACCGACCAGCAACTGAATCGCCTGCAAGGCCTGAAGGGTGCCGATCACCCCGACCACCGGACCGGCGATGCCGGACTCACTGCACAGTTCATCGGCACTATCGCCGTCGCCATACAGACAGGCATAACAGGCAGCATCATCTCGACGCAGATCAAATACCGCCAGCTGACCGCTAAAGCGAATGGCCGCGCCGGCCACCAGTGGCTTTTTTGCCCTGACGCAAGCGGCATTGACCATGGTTCGGGTGGCGAAGTTGTCGCTGCAGTCGAGCACCACATCGACAGACGGCACCGCTGAAGCAAGCCAGCTTTCATCCACGTAATCCGGATGCGCTTTTATCTCCACGTCGGCATTCAAGTCAGCAACCTGAGCGGCAAGGGCTTGCGCCTTGTTGCTACCGATATCCGCTTCACGAAAGCCGATCTGTCGATGCAGATTGGAAAGCTCCAGCCTGTCGCCATCGGCAATCAGTAAACGCTGCACGCCGGCACCGGCCAGATACAGGGCCGCGGGATTGGCAAGCCCACCGGCACCGACAATCAGCACCGATGCCGCACGCAGCTTGTCCTGCCCGGCCAGATCAATTTCCGGCAACAGGATCTGGCGGCTGTAACGCAGCAGTTCGTCATCACTGAGCATCGCCGGCTCCAGAAAATCCGAAAGTGACTCGTTCGTTGTCGCCATAATCACGACGGGTTTCAACAGATTGGAAGCCTGTGCGCCGGAACAGCTCACGAACGGCGCCACCCTGATCATGACCGTGCTCGATCGCCAGCAATCCACCGGCGCGCAACCGGGCCGGCGCACCAGCAACAATCAGGCGGATATCATCAAGGCCATCATCACCACTGACCAGTGCCGAACGTGGCTCGAAACGAACGTCGCCGCGCTTCAGGTGTACGTCATCGACACGAATATAGGGTGGATTGCTGACAATGGCATCAAACGGACCTTGCAGGCGCGAATACCAGCTCGACTGCAGCGGCGTCACATTGACGGCACGCAAACGACGCACATTACGTTCAACCAGATCGAGCACGGCGACGATATAGTCGACCGCCAGCAGCTGCCAGGCCGGTCGCGCCAGTCCCAGACTGATGGCGATGGCGCCGGTGCCGGTACCCAGATCAGCAATTCGCAGTGGCTGCGCGGCGGGCAGTTTTTCCAGCGCCACATCCACTAACAGCTCGGTGTCCGGACGCGGGATCAGGGTATCGGCCGAGACCAGAAACTCATGACCATAAAACTCGCACCGACCGAGCAGGTAGGCCACTGGTTCACCGCCGACACGACGTGCCAGCAACTGTTGGAACTGCGCCGCCAGCAACTCAGCAACTTCCTGCTCCGGCCAGGTGAACAAAAAGCTGCGCGGTTTGCCCAGCACATGACACAGCAACAACTCCGCATCCAGCGCCGGACTGTCACTGTTCTGCAATTCCTTTCTCGCCTCGGCGAGCAAGCCGGCGACACTGGTCACGCTGCACCGTCCGCCAACGCCGCCAGCTGCTCGGCCTGATGCTCGCTCTGCAGCGCCGCCAGCACTTCATCAAGATCACCCTGAACGATTTCATCCAGCCGGTACAGGGTCAGGTTGATGCGATGGTCGGTCAGTCGCCCTTGAGGAAAATTGTAGGTGCGAATGCGCTCGGAACGATCCCCGGAACCAACCAGCGACTTGCGCGTCGCTGACTGTTCCTGATGACGCTTGCGCTCACGCTCGTCATACAGTCTCGCTGCCAGCCACGACATCGCCTTGGCCTTGTTCTTGTGCTGGCTGCGCTCTTCCTGACACTCCACCACCACGCCGGTGGGAATGTGGGTAATACGCACCGCTGAATCCGTGGTGTTAACGTGCTGACCACCGGCGCCGGAGGAGCGGTAGGTATCAACGCGAAGGTCCTCGTTGCGAATCTCGATATCGCCAAGATCTTCCGCTTCCGCCATCACCGCCACCGTGCAGGCGGAAGTATGAATCCGCCCCTGCGATTCGGTGGCCGGCACGCGCTGGACCCGATGGGCACCGGACTCGAACTTCAGCTTTGAATACACACCCTGGCCGTGGATGCGGGAAATAATTTCCTTGTAGCCGCCATGCTCGCCTTCGCTGGCGCTGATGACTTCTACCCGCCAGCCCTGCCGGTCGGCATAGCGGGAATACATCCGGAACAGATCACCGGCAAAAATCGCCGCCTCATCACCACCGGTGCCGGCGCGAATTTCGAGAAAGACGTTGGCGTTGTCACGCGGGTCTTTGGGCAGCATCAGGCGCTGCAGCTCCTGCTCGAACTGCTCGGCACGCTGCTCCGCTGCCGCCAGCTCATCTTCGCCCATGGCACGCATTTCCGGGTCGCTATCGGCGAGCATCAGCTGTGCCGCTTCGCTGTCCTGGCGGGCCTGATGCCACTGACGATGGCAGGCAACCACCGGCTCCAGCTCGGCGTACTCACGGGAATATTCGCGAAAGCGGTTCTGGTTACTGATTACCGAGGCATCGGACAGCAGCGCCGACAACTCCTCGTGACGCTCCACCAATCGGTCGAGTTTCTGCTTGAGGCGCGGAGTCATGACTATTCTTCAGGTTGGCGGGCGGGAGTGTCTTCGCTGACGGAATCATCGAGCAGGATTTCACGGGCGATGCGCAGGGCATCCTCT
>JBFHPX010000322.1:0-2762 GCA_041592575.1 Alcanivoracaceae bacterium | reverse complement strand
TGGCTCGGCGCCGAGCAGCGCTGGACGGTAAGTCACCTGAGCACCTCGATTCGCGCCGCGGCGATGGGGCTGGGCTTTGCCTGGTATCCGGAAGAAAAAATTCGCGACGAACTGCGCAGTGGCAAGTTGAAGCGATTGTCGATGGAGGAAGGTGAGGAGCGCTTTGCCGATCTTTATCTGGTCTATGCGGAAGCGGACTACTCCGGCCCGGCGGCACGACGACTGGGCGATATTCTGAAAAAGGCCTGCGCTGATTTGTGCAGTGCCTCGTAGGAGCGGCCGACCAGCCGCGAGATTGTTCTCGCCGTCGGTCGACGACTCCTGCGAGTATCTTGCAGAGAAAATCAGAGTTCGATCACATCAATCTCGTACACGGTGGTGGTGCCACTGACTTCGTTGCCGACGATCAGCAGGGGTTTGCCGGACGGGCTCTGTCTGGCTTCAACAAAGACCAGCCCTTCCGGCGCCAGATCGCCCGCGGTGCCCAGTGCCGGATCGCCAGTAAAGTCACGGTTGTTGATGTACTGAACGAACTGCGGTGCTTCCGGGTTGCTGATGTTGTACACCATGATCCCGCCAACGCGCTCAAGACCAATAAAAGCAAAGGTCTGGCCGTTGATTCTGCCGAGGGCCAAGCCTTCCGGCTCCGGGCCCTTGTCATCCGAGCGTGAGTCGAAATCGTTCTCGTCATTGGTGGAGTTGAAGAACGCCGGGTTACGAGCGGCGGTAATGCGTTCGAAGTCATTGCCGCTGTCGAATACCAGCGTGCCATCGGCGGCGCGGATCGAGAACGAGCGGGCGCCGTAGGCATACAGTGCCTCGTACTCGCAATCCACTTCCGGATCCGTCGCCAGCAGTGACGGGTCGCAGCCATTGCTGACGCCGAGCGTGCTGGTGACCTTCATGCGACCAAGGTCTTCGTCGGCTTGGATGCCGGCAGCGGCAATATCTCCACTCAGGGTCATGTTCTTGACCCGGATCTCCTCCGACCAGGTATCGTAATCGCGAGCA
Source organism: Alcanivoracaceae bacterium (assembly GCA_041592575.1). Lineage (GTDB taxonomy): Bacteria > Pseudomonadota > Gammaproteobacteria > Pseudomonadales > Alcanivoracaceae > PGZG01. The sequence goes on along the minus strand of JBFHPX010000322.1, from coordinate 1,751 downwards.
TCACCTTCATTGGCGGTAACAATGTAGGTGTTGCCATTAAAGGAGTAAGAGGCAATGGTGTCCGGCTGATACATGCCGAATACCGGCCAGTTGCGAATGTTGATGCGATCATCGCGGTCGCTGACATCGAGCTCGTTGCCGAAGATGCTGTGGTCCTTGAAACCAAGCGGCACGATGGCTTCGACGACCGCATCATCGACATTGACGATAGCCATGGCGTTGTTCTCCTGCAGTGCAACCCAGGCAGTGCTGCCATCCTCAGAGACTGCGATGTACTCCGGCTCCAGATCCTGAGCGACGCTGGCGCCTGGCCCGAAAATGCGCACACCACTGGCAATCAGTGATGGGCCTTGAGCATTAAAGCTGGTGAACGATGCGGTGCTGACGGTCAGGTTGGCGACGCCGTTGCTGATATCGATGATGCTGACGGAGCCCTCTGGATCAATGCTGTAGTCGCTATTCGGTTCGCCTTCGTTGGCGACCAGCACTTTGTTGCCGTCCGGAGTAAACGTCAGCATGTCCGGCAGCGCGCCAACGCTGGCCTCGCCCACTTTGCTGAGGCTGGTGGTGTTATAGAACACTACTTTGCCTGGATCGGTTTTGGTGGTGGCTTCGATTGCTACCGCGACCAGGTTGCCGCTGACGGCAACACTGTTGGCTACGCCGCCTTCGGCGCTGGCATCGATGGTTGTCATTAGCGATGGCATGCTCGGATTCGACATGTCGAGGACGTCGACGGTGACGTCGTTGGCATTGACCACGAAAAGACGACGCTGGCGGGCATCATAGGCAACAATTTCAGCAGCTGATTCATCGAAAAAATCCGCCGGGTTGCCGGGCGGGGTGTAGCTGCCGGCGACTTTCAGTTGCAGTAGTACAGCGCTGGTGCCGTTACTGCCATCGTCACCGCCGCAGGCGCTGAGGGTGACAATGCTGGTGGCCAGCGCGATAGCGGAAAGCGAATGTTTCAGATTCATGGGTGGTCCCCTGATGTGACGGTGAAATCAGGGGGTCAGGGTAGAAGTGGAGTGTGACAGGGAAGGGGCGGAGATATTACGGCGGGATAACAGTTTTGTTGCTGTGTTCTTGGAGTTGGTAGTGAACTTCTGCGGCTTGAGTGCCTGTCAGGGGGGGGCGCCATTCGCGGTGAACTTGTCCGGCCTTGGGCTCTGTCAGGGCCTGCCGGGATACGCCGTAAATACGTCCCTGTAGGCTTGCGTTCGACGTCCCTGTCTCACACAGTCCCGTCAGAGCCTGACAGAGCCTAAGACCTCGCATCTTGCTGCTTAAAAGCATTTCTTCTTTTCATTGTTCTTCTTTCCGTATGCTTCACCCCTGACCCGCGGCCGCACGGTGTCTTAGTTAGGCGTGAACGCCACCGCATCCGCAGGGTGACTTCAAGTGCAGCGAAGCGGAACGGTCAGCCCGGAGGATGTGGCGGCGGTTGCGCCCTGGCACGGTAGTGAAGCTGGTAAGAACGAATGAGAAGTCAGCGAGAAAATCTCTGAAAAACCACAAAACTGTAATCGTAGGGATTTGGCCCCTCAGCAGAAAAATCCTGACGGCCGGCTTCCTGCCACAAGGACGCATCGTACTCGGGAAAGAAGGCGTCCCCTTCCACGTCGGCATGCACCTCGGTGATATAAAGCACATCAGCCCGCGGCAGCGCCTCGGCATAAATCTGCGCACCGCCAATTACCACCACCTCGTTAACGCCATCAATCAGCGCAATGCTCTCGGCAAGGTGGATG
>JBFHPX010000321.1:0-2766 GCA_041592575.1 Alcanivoracaceae bacterium | reverse complement strand
AGCGTGTCGGGACGCCGTCACTGACCCTGAATTCCTCGCAGAAAACACCGGTGCTGGCGGCACTGGCACTGCGTCGGGAGGGCTCTGCCCGGCCGAGATTGATTAACGATCAGATGATGCCGGTACGGCCCGGCCAGAAAGTGCGGATGCCGCCCATTGCAGTGCAGCTGGAACCGGGCGATCAGCTTGGTCTGCTGCTGTTCAGCCGGCATCCGCAGTTCAATACCCTGCCGCTGGAGTTTGCCGATGGCGTGAATTTCACCGGTGTGCTGCATCTGCCCGCTACGCTCCAGGAGCTGGCAGAACTGGGGGATCCATCTGTCGCCGAAGGCAAATCCGTAGTAAGCGATTACTAACTCTCCGCCCTTGCCCGAATTCGGGAATCCGCCGGTGCTTGCGCCGGTTTTTTTTGTCCGGATTTGCCACCTGGCTGGCTGCACATACCGCTGATGCAAGTACTGCTGTAGAGCCATCCTGTACGGCCTATAAAAATAAAATCATGGTTGCTATGAATAGTCTGCGTTCCGTGCTGCTCCTGTTGTCTGTATTTGTCGGCGTCCTGCCGGCGGCAGGCTATGGGCTGGCATTGCAGGCAATGTCCGATGATGAGATGGAAGGTGTCAGCGGCGCCGGGATTGCCGTGGCATTGGAGAACTTCCGCTTCATGATGGCGCCGACCAGCTATATGGAGCAGGTCGGCACGGCGCCGACCGGTGCTTGTACCGGCAGCGGTGGCGTTGCCTCCAACATCAACTGCTGGCGTCGCGGCGACCTGCGCTGGTATGGCATAAATCTTTCCGGTGCGCAGAATATTAACGGCAGCGGTAGCCACTGGAATGAAACCAGTACCTGCAACCCGGCCGATGCAGCCATGACCTGTCCCCGAGGCGGTGTCATCGGCGGTGCGGGCGGATGGTTTTCGCCGTTTGATAACCCCTATCTGATGCGCGCATGGTCGCCGGCAGGCATGGCCTACAACGGCAGTCTGGTCAACACAGACCCCAACAATCCCACCAAAACTATCTACGAGTATCTGGCGCCAACAAACCAGCCTGATTACATCCTTTCCTTCTGGGGCGAGATTGAGGCGGGGGCAACGCGTAACCCGGCCTTGCAGCCACTGTCAGTGGGCCTGGGTACAGCCAATGGCGGTGGGTTGCTGAAAAGTCAGACCATTATTCGCGGTAATGCGGCCGGCAGCATTTTTCGTCTGTTCAAGTTTACTGAGACTGGTGCTACCCCGCTTTATGGTGAAACTTTTGCCATGTTTTACCACAGTCGACTGCGTGGTGATTTCCGATTCAGTGTTGCGCAAAGCTCGACGGTGAACTCCAATGCAGTGGGCGTGCCGGTAGTCTTTGCCAATAATGAAGGCCTGCATTTCCGTAATGTTGATTCCTTTCTGCCGATCGGACAGCTTTACTATCAGGCGCTGGTTCTGAACGCCGTCGGCACCAGTGGTAACTTCTCGCTTACGCTGACCAAGATTCCGAATACCGCAGCCGTTTACAACCGATTCTATGGCTTGGATGCCGGCGACACGCGTGGTTACCAGACAGCGCTGACGGCCGTGCGTGACTGGACTGTGAGCTGCGGCGCTGATCAGAACTGCCTCAACTACCGGCTTTCTCACGGTTACATCCGTTATGGGAACTGGTATCCCGCTTCAGCAGCCTGGGCCGCAGCCGGGACCAGAAACACTATCAATGCCAACAACGATGGCATTTTGTTTCGTGCATGTCCCACTTGCGCCAATTTCAATGCTTTCGCCAGACGCCCGATCGTTATTGACAAGCGAGGTGAAACCTTTAGCCGGCAGCGCACCCAGAACTATTCGTGCAATACCGGTAACTCCGGTGGCTGTGTGGTCGGTACTGGTGGCCCGGTTTCTAGCGCATCGCCAGGGGATTACACCAGAACCTACCCGACCACAACCGTCAATCTGGGTGATGCGAGAGTTGAAGGGCTGATGATTCACCAGCTGAATATTATCAGCTGTCAGGCGGGAGGAGGCTGCTGATGGCGCGTGCTCTTCTGCTGACGTATTTCCTGCTGGCCAGTGCCATGGCATCGTCCATGGAACCGATGGACGACGAACAGTTGGCGATGGTGCTCGGCCAGGAAGGCGTACAGCTAACCCTGCGTCTTCGCAATAACGTTGCAGCGAATGGTACCCCGATTAACTGTTCCGGATTGCTTAATCCGTGCCGTATGGGCCTGGAATTCTCCGGCAGAGCCGGGATCTGGTTGATGCTCAAGGATTACTACGGTGTTCTGGCGATTAATGACATTCGTCTTGAGGGCGATCTGTTGCCGGCGGCCAATACCGGCTACCAGGATGCCAGTCGATTCACCAACACAGCCGGAAGCTGCCTTATTGCAGGCTGTGATCCGCGCGGTCTTCAGGCGGTACGGGTCACGTACCCGTTCAGCAAGGGAGTTGGAGAGTACAACGACTTCACATTGCTGATGAATGTCGGCCGTACTGCGCTTGAGTTTGATAATGGGGCGACCCCGGGATACATGCGAGATGCTGCTACAGGCAGCGTGCTCGGTTTCCGGATGGCAGACAGTCTGTCTCTGAATGCTCCTTCACGTGCCAGATTTGATGGAGTGGCCTATGTTTTCGGGTTCTGAGATGGGCTGGCTCGGGCGTGCCGTAGCTGTTGTTCTGCTCGGTGTTATTGCTGGCCAGGGCCATGCGGCACTGAAGGCGCTTGACGACGAGGCGCTTGGCGAAGTTGTCGGTCAGGCCGGAAGCCTGTT
>JBFHPX010000320.1:0-2803 GCA_041592575.1 Alcanivoracaceae bacterium | reverse complement strand
CTGGTCCAGCGTCATGCCGAAATTGATGTCTGGCTCAATCCGCCGCCCATTCCGCTGACCACGGAAGAAATGGATTACGTTTTTGATCTGCCCTATGCCCGCTCGCCACACCCTGCCTATGGCGAGGCGAAAATTCCGGCCTGGGACATGATCCGCTTCTCCGTCAACATCATGCGCGGCTGCTTTGGTGGCTGCACCTTCTGCTCGATCACGGAGCACGAAGGCCGCATCATCCAGAACCGTTCGGAAGAATCGGTGCTGCGCGAGATCGAGCAGATCCGCGACAAGGTCAAAGGTTTCACCGGGGTGATTTCCGATCTCGGCGGGCCCACCGCTAACATGTACCGGATTGCCTGCAAGACCCCGGAGATCGAGGCGGCCTGTCGCAAACCGAGCTGCGTCTATCCGGGCATCTGCGACAACCTCAACACCGACCATTCGCACCTGACCCAGCTGTATCGCAAGGCGCGCAATATCAAGGGCGTGAAAAAAATCCTGATCGCCTCCGGATTGCGTTACGACCTTGCGGTAAAGGACCCGGAGTATGTGCGCGAACTGGTGACCCACCATGTCGGCGGCTATCTGAAGATCGCCCCGGAACATACCGAGCAGGGGCCACTGTCGAAAATGATGAAGCCGGGTATCGGCTCCTACGATACCTTTCGGGAAATGTTCGAGCGCTTTTCAAAAGAAGCTGGCAAGGAGCAGTACCTGATCCCCTACTTTATCGCCGCCCATCCGGGCACCAGTGATGAAGACATGATGAATCTGGCACTGTGGCTGAAGCGCTACGGTTTTCGCGCTGATCAGGTACAGGCGTTTTACCCCTCGCCAATGGCCAGTGCCACCGCCATGTATTATTCCGGCAAGAACCCGTTGCGCCGGGTGACCTACAAGAGTGATGCCATCGATTCACCAAAAACTCCGGAGCAGCGTCGCCTGCACAAGGCATTCCTGCGCTATCACGATCCGAAGAACTGGCCACTGCTGCGTGAGGCACTCAAGCGCATGGGTCGCGCCGATCTGATCGGTGATGGCAAACATCAGCTTATTCCGAAAACCCAGCCGACCGATGCCCGCGACTATCAGGCGCCACGACGGAAAAATTCCAGCGATGCCCATCAGCGTCGTACTACCGCTGCCGGCAACGCGCCTGCCAAGGGCAAGATACTGACCCAGCACACCGGACTGCCACCGCGCGAGCAAGCTGCCGGCAAGAGCAAACCGACTGGCCGGACGGCGGGACGGCCGGGGACAAAACCTGCGGCCGCTACCGGCGCGCGCAAGCCACCGGGCAGTCCGCGCCAGAGACCTGCCAAGAACAGAACGCCCCGCTAAGCGGGGCGTTCTGTTTTATCGCGGACTGATCATCGCAGGAGCGGTCGACTGGCCGCGAAGTCCTGCAGAAAGAATCGCCGCCAGTCGGCCGCTCCTACAGGAAATTACAGTCGATCGAATTTCACCTTGCTGACCAGGCCGGCAACCTTCTCTTTAGCCTGCTCGGTGCTGAAACCCTGCCAGTTCATGTCACTGATATCGATGCGCAGGGCATGACGCTCATTGAGCAGCGAGAGTAACACCCAGTCATCGCTGTCGGTGAACAACATCGCCTTTGCGCCGTTCGGCAGCGTCATTTCTTCCGGAATCCGCTTCAGCTGGTCGACGCTGGCGGAGCTGTTGGCAAGGTAGTCTGCTCGTATCCGCTGCTGGTTGCTGATCATGGTTTCCATGCCTGCACGGTTGCCATCAATTATTTCACTCCAGCTGCCGCCTTCACCGGCCAGACCCGCCTGAGCCGCATTCAGCACCATCAGGCTATAACCAATGCTGCCGCCCTCATCACCGGCGTAACTTAACTGGGCGCTGATCACCGAGTCACAACCGCGATAGATTTCCGCAAAACCGCCGATGCTGTTGTCCTCTGGCATGGCTTCGGCAAGATAGGCAATAGCGCCACACTCATTGGTTTCGTCAGTAGTCTCAGAAGACATGGCAGCCAGCGCTTGCTCAAGATTTTTCTCGGTCGCCGCCGGTTTCGGCGACTGGTCACAGCCGGTTGCCGCGACCAGAGTCAGGCCGAGCAACAGCGCCCATTCAGAACGATTCATAACTCTCCCCCACCCCTGCTCATTGATGAAAAAACGAAGCATAGTCCCAAGTAGATATCCTCAGCCAGCACCCGGACAACATTTACGCTGCCGGATCACAGATTCCGACACCCTAGCGACTGTCGTCATACTGGCGCATAGCGCGAAGGAACTCCTCGGCCCGGAACCGATGCTGGTCCGACAGACTTTTGTACAGACCATCCAGTGCCGCACTATCGCCCTGCGATTGCTCGGCGAGCAATGCCATCACCATCAGCACCTGCTCGGCGGTCATATAGTCATTGAAGGTCGCGTCCAGCGTGTCTGCTTTTATGCGCTGAAACAGCTGACCGGCGTCCGGGCCGGACAGTTTACCGTCCCGCAGCCGGAACAGGGTGTCATCAATCTGCCCGATCAATGCGCTGCTGGCCTGCTGGATTGCCTCACGGCCCAGCTGGCTGGCGGCATGCAATCCGGCAACACCGGTTTTCCAGCGCGCAGCGGCGGCAGGATCGCTCGCCTCCAGCATCCAGCCCACCATCAACAGACTGCTATCATTCAGGCGGACCGCGCCGGGCCGCAACGTGCCTGCAGCCCGTGGCTGCCATTTATCTGCATTCATTGGTGCATGACAGGCATGGCAGTCGAAGAATGCCAGCTCCGGCCACAACTGGGTTGCCATAAACTGCTGGCCGCGCAGACCTTCAAGGACATTG
>JBFHPX010000319.1:0-2839 GCA_041592575.1 Alcanivoracaceae bacterium | reverse complement strand
CGGATCATGTCCATGTACTGGCCGGCGGAAAAATTATCAAGTCCGGAGGCAAAGAACTGGCGCTGGAGCTGGAACAGAAAGGCTATGGCTGGCTGACCGGCGAGGAAGAATCCGCATGACCCCGGCCGAGCAACTGAAAGACAGCGTACTGGCGCTGGCCAGTCAGGCTCATCGTGATGATGGGCTGACGGCCCTGCGCAAGCGCGCGCTGAAGCAATTGCAATTGCTGCCCTTTCCGGAAAAACGTCACGAGGCATGGAAATACACCGGCCTCAATGCGCTGACCGCCGGCCAGCTGGAAAATGCTGCCGCACCGTTGCACCCGTCTGCGGATATTCCGGCGCTGGGCGACTGCGTGATCGTTATTGGCAACGGCTTTCTGCCAGAGCAGCTTCCGGCCCTGCCCGACGGCCTGAGCGCATCGCCGCTATCTGATAATGAAGCCGCTGAGGTGACCCCGGACACCCTGTTCGGCTGGCTCAACAGCGCCAGCCTCAGCGGCGGCCTGCTGCTGAAAACCCAGCGCAACCGCAAGGTGGCCGGGACCGTTCATGTGGTGTTCTGCAACCAGAGCGATGCGCCCTGCCATGCCAGCAACCGGCTACAGATCGAGCTGGCGGAAGGCAGCGAGCTGACACTGATTGAACATTACCTTGGCAACGGTCCGGTGCTGGCCAATGCCATGACTCGTATTCTGGCTGGCGCCAATAGCAAACTGACGCACTACCGGCTGCAAAGTGAAAGCGCGGACAGCCTGCATATCGGCAACCTGCAAATCGACCAGCGGCGTGACAGCCGGGTGGATTCCAGCCAGCTGATGCGTGGCAATGTGCTGCGCCGCAATGATGTGCATGTGAGAATGCTGGAAAGCGGCGCCACACTTGCCATGCGCGGGGTATTTATTGGCCGCGACAAGAGTCATATCGACAATCACATCAATGTCGAACACGTCGCCCCGCATTGCCATTCCGATCAGGTCTACAAGGGCATTGCCGGCGAGAAGGGCCGCGCCGTATTCAATGGTCGCATCCATATTCACCCCTATGCCAAAGGCAGCGATGCGTCGCTGTCGAACAACAACATGCTGCTGTCAAACGAAGCGGAGATCGACAGCAAGCCAGAGCTGGAAATCTACAACGACGACGTCAAGTGTGCCCACGGCACCACGGTCGGCCAGATGGATGCGGCACAGTTTTTTTACCTGCGCTCCCGCGGCATTGATGCCGCCAAGGCCAAACGCATGCTCGGTACCGGCTTCGTCAACGAAACCCTGCTGGCAATGCGAGACGAATCAGTACGCGAGTGGGCCACTGGCTGGCTCGGCGAGGCGCTGTAATGAGTTTTGACGTAGCATCCCTGCGCGCCCAGTTTCCAATTTTGTCGCAATCCGTTCGCGGCAAGCCGCTGGTGTATCTGGATAACGGTGCCACCACGCAAAAGCCGGAAGCAGTGATTCAGGCCATAGATGCCTATTACCGCGAATGCAACAGCAATGTCCATCGCGGCGCCCACTACCTCAGTGATGAAGCCACCGCCAGGTTTGAGAACGCACGGCAAAGCGTGGCGGACTTTATTAACGCCAGCCGCGAGGAAATCATCTGGACCCGCGGCACCACCGAAAGCATCAATCTGGTGGCCAGCTGCTATGGCGCCAGCCTGAAGGCCGGTGACGAGGTGGTGATTTCGACACTGGAGCATCACTCCAACATCGTTCCCTGGCAAATGGCCTGTCAACGTAGCGGCGCCATTCTCAAGGTGATCCCGCTGCTGGCAGATGGCAGCCTGGATCTTGCCGGGTATCGCGCGCTGCTTAACGAGCGCACCCGCATTGTTGCGGTCACGCAGGTGTCCAATGCCCTTGGCACGGTTAATCCGGTGGCGGAAATGATTCGCGATGCCAAAGCGGTTGGCGCCGTCACCGTGATTGATGGCGCTCAGGCGGTGTCCCACTTCAGCATTGATGTGCGCGCACTGGACTGCGACTTTTACGCCTTCTCCGGCCACAAGCTGTTTGGCCCCACCGGTATCGGCGTGCTGTATGGCCGCAAGGCGCTGCTGGAAGCCATGCCGCCATGGCTCGGCGGCGGCGAGATGATTGAAACCGTCAGCTTCGAGCGCAGCACCTGGAACCGGCTGCCGTACAAGTTTGAGGCCGGCACCCCGAACATTGCCGGTGCCATCGGTCTGGGCGCCGCCATTGACTGGCTGCAGGCGCAGGATCGCCCTGCACTGGCTGCCCATGAAGCTGCGCTGCTTGGCGACGCCACCAGGCGTGCCGAAGACTTTGCCGGCATGCGTCTGATCGGTACGGCGCCAGGCAAGGTCGCGGTGATGTCGTTCCTGCTTGATGGTGCCCACCCCCACGATGTTGGCCAGCTGCTCGACCAGCAGGGCGTGGCAGTGCGTACCGGCCATCACTGCACCATGCCACTGATGGATTGCCTTGGCATTCCCGGCACCGTGCGCGCATCATTCTCGATCTATAATGACAGCAGTGATATTGAGCGTCTGTTTATGGCGCTGGAAAAAGTGAAGAGTTTTCTCTAGGAGGCGTCCACCATGAGCGTACAGACCTTTGTGCCCGGCGACGTCAGCATCCGCATGACGCCGACCGCCGAAAAGCAGGCCCGCAAGGAAATCCGTCGCGAGGCAGCCCGTGGCCTGCGTCTGGCGGTGAAGCCGTCAGGCTGTTCCGGCTATATGTATGTGCTTGATTATGTCCGCGACAACAATCCGCAGGACAAGTCGATCTCCATTGCCGACGACGTCACCCTGTTTGTCGATAGCGGCAGTGTCAGCATCGTCAACGGCACCGAACTCGACTATGTCACCGACGGCG
>JBFHPX010000318.1:0-2861 GCA_041592575.1 Alcanivoracaceae bacterium | reverse complement strand
TGCCGGAAGTGGAGAACCTGTTCCTGCTGAACGGTATCGGCGGCACCGGGGCAGCCACCAACAGTGCCTTCGCCGGCTTCGTGCTGAACTCGTGGAACGAGCGCGACCGCAACACCATGTCGGTGCAGCAATCGATTGATCAGGCGCTGGCAAACATCGCCGGGGTGCAGTTGTTCAGCTTTGTGCCACCGTCATTGCCGAGCGCTGGCGGCGGGCCACCGGTGCAGTTCGTGATCGGCTCCACCGAGTCCGCCGAGAACCTGATCGAGCTGGCTGATGAAATCCTGATGCGCGCCTACGGCAGTCGCAAGTTCATCTTTATCGACAAGGATCTGAAGATCGACAAGCCACGCATTGATGTGATGATTGATCGCGAAAAAGCGGCGACGCTCGGCATCAGCATGCAGCAGATCGGCCTGGAGCTGGGCGCCATGCTGTCCGGCGGCTTCGCCAATCGCTTCTCGCTGGAGAACCGTTCCTACAAGGTGATTCCGCAGGTTCAGCGCAGCGACCGCCTGACTGCCTCGCAACTGGAGCAGTACTACATTCGCACCGGTGCCGGCGAGCTGATTCCGCTGTCGACCATTGTCAGCCTGCGCGAGATGGTGGAGCCGCAGCAGTTAAAGCGCTTCCAGCAGCTGAACGCAGTGACACTTTCCGGCGTACCGCGTCCGGATGTGCCGCTGGGTGAAGCACTGGCGGTGCTCGATCAGGCCGCCGCGGAAGTGCTGCCGCCAGGCTACACTGTTGACTATGCCGGCCAGGCGCGACAGCTGAAAACCGAAGGCGGCGGCCTCGTCGTCACCTTCTTCTTTGCACTGGTCATTATTTATCTGGTACTGGCGGCGCAGTTCGAATCCTGGCGCGACCCGATCATCATGCTGGTGACGGTACCAATGTCGGTCTGCGGTGCCATGCTGGCGCTGAACATCGTCGGCATTATCAACGGCATTGGCGGCATGCTCGGCGGGATCTTCGGCTTCCAGTATGAACCGTTCCCCGGCGCCAGCCTGAATATCTACACCCAGGTGGGCCTGGTGACACTGATCGGGGTGATCTCCAAACACGGCATCCTGATCGTGGAATTTGCCAACAAACTGCAGGAAGAGGGCATGAGCAAGCGGCAGGCGATCGAAGAAGCGTCCTCGATTCGTCTGCGTCCGGTACTGATGACCACCGCAGCACTGGTGCTGGCGATGATCCCGCTGCTAATCGCCACTGGCCCGGGTAACGGCGCACGCTTTGCCATGGGCCTGGTGGTATCCACCGGCATGACCATCGGTACTGCCTTTACGTTGTTTATTGTGCCGGCGATTTATCTGTACCTCGGCCGTGATCTTCAGGCGGAACAGATGCAGGCCAGCGTGGCGACTTCTCACTGAGACAAGCAATGACCGACAACGAAAGCGTTGTTGGTAAAGCCGGACGGCGAGAGTGGATTGCTCTCGTCGTTCTGGTTTTACCCACCATTCTGATTGCTCTGGATATGACGGTGCTGCACCTTGCCGTGCCGCATCTCAGCGCCGACCTGAGACCAACCAGCTCGCAACTACTGTGGATACTGGACATCTACGGCTTCATGATCGGCGGCTTTCTGATCACCATGGGCACGCTGGGCGATCGCATCGGTCGACGCAAACTGCTGATGATCGGCGCAGCGCTGTTTGGCATTGCCTCGGTCATGGCCGCATTTTCCAGCACCGCCAATATGCTAATCATTACCCGCGCACTGCTGGGCATTGCCGGCGCCACGCTGATGCCATCGACGCTGTCGTTGATTCGCAATATGTTTCACCATCCCGCCGAACGCACCCGCGCAATTGCCGTGTGGATGACCGGCTTTATGGTCGGCACTGCCATCGGTCCGTTGGTGGGTGGCGCCATGCTGGAATTTTTCTGGTGGGGCTCGGTGTTTCTGCTGGGTGTACCGGTGATGCTGGTATTGCTGATCAGCGGGCCAATACTGCTGCCGGAATTCCGCGATGAAAAGGCCGGACGGCTTGATCTGTTTAGCGCGCTGCTTGCGATTACCATGATTCTGGCAGTGATTTACGGGCTCAAGGATATCGCCCGCAACGGTCTTAATCTGACTGCCTTTCTGGTAGCGATCAGCGGCGTCATGATCGGCATACTGTTTGTCCGTCGCCAGCGCCAGCTGCTTGACCCGATGTTCGATATCAACCTTTTCCGCAATAGCACCTTTACCGTCTCGGTGTTGTCGCTGTTGCTGGTGATTCTGGCGTTCTCCGGCATCTGGCTGATGATCTTTCAGTATTTGCAGGGCGTGATTGGCATGTCGCCGTTGCAAGCCGGCCTGCTGATCTTGCCCTCGGCGGTTGTGCAGATTGTCGGCGCCATGCTGGTACCAAATCTGGCGCGGCGAATACGTCCTGCGGCCCTGATCAGCAGTGGTCTGCTGGTTACCGCCGCCGGCATGGTGCTGATGACGCAGGTTGGCGGCAGTCATGCGGCGCTGATGGTGGTATTCGGCACCGTCGCCATGGGCGCAGGCGCCATGCCGATGATGATTCTTGGCACCGATATGGTGGTCAGCTCCGCACCACCGGAAAAAGCCGGTGCGGCTTCTGCCACATCGGAAACGGCGGCGGAAATGGGCATGGCGCTGGGCATTGCGGTGATCGGCAGCATCGGCGGCTTTGTTTATCGGCAGCAGATGCTGCAGTCATTGCCGAGCGAACTCAGCGCTGCAGATCGGGAAAGCGCGGCAGACACACTGGGCGGCGCGCTGGCCGTGGCAGAACAACTTGGTGAAGCAGGGCAGGGCATCAGCGCTCAGGCCGGTGTGGCCTTACTCAAGCGCTGCATGTGAATGCCGCGATCAGTGTGGCGATTGTGCTGGT
>JBFHPX010000317.1:0-2884 GCA_041592575.1 Alcanivoracaceae bacterium | reverse complement strand
GGCCGCTCGACAAAGATACGCACCCCCATACCCGGCGAGCCCTGTCGATCAAGCAGATCTCGCAGGTATTCACGGGCATTCTCGGTGATGGCAATCAGCGGTTCGGTCATGAAGTAGCTCTCAATACGGATTCCCGACTATTTTAGTCAAGTATTCAGCCCTTGCAATGGCTTTACCCTTCCCTTTCCAGAGCTGATCGCTATCATGACGCCGCAAACCCCATGTTTATTGCTATGGAGTCATGTCATGACCGAGCCGACACCAGAGAAGAAGCCCAACCTGTTGCAGGTCATCGGTAGCGTGCTGGCGAGCCTGCTCGGCGTCCAGAGTGGCAAGAATCGCGAGCGCGATTTCCAGAAAGGCGATCCGAAGGACTATATCGGTGTGTATGTTGGCCTGGTGGTGCTGTTTGTGATTGCCATGATCGTTGTGGTCAATGTGGTGATCTCCTCCGCCGGCAGATAAGCCGGCACGAGGCATATCCATATAACTGCATCATCCTTTCGACCCCTGCCCTTATTTGCTACAGTGCGTCCCCCGGCGCCAGTGGCGCTCTATTCCCATACAAATTAGCAGGTTACCCAGAGCCTCTATGTACGTTTATCAGGATTACGACCAGCGCCTGCTTGACGAGCGCGTCGCCCAGTTCCGTGATCAGACCCAGCGTTATCTGGACGGCAAACTGCGCGAAGACGAGTATCGCCCGCTGCGTTTGCAGAACGGCCTGTATGTCCAGCGCTATGCGCCGATGCTGCGTATCGCTGTGCCCTACGGGATGCTCGACAGCAAACAGCAGCGCATGCTGGCGCATGTCTGCCGCACATGGGACAAGGGCTACTGCCACGTCTCCACCCGCCAGAACATCCAGTTCAACTGGCCAGACCTGCAGGATGTGCCGGACATTCTTGCCGCACTGGCCAGCGTCCAGATGCACGGTATCCAGACCAGCGGCAACTGCATCCGCAACACCACCACGGATGAGTTCGCCGGCGTCAACCCGAAGGAAATCGCTGACCCGCGCCCCTGGTGCGAACTGATCCGTCAGTGGTCGACCTTCAACCCGGAATTCGCCTATTTGCCGCGCAAGTTCAAGATCGCCGTGAATGCCGTGCCCGATGAAGACCCGGCGCTTATCGGCGTGCACGACATTGGCGTACAGATCGTTAAGGCCGACAACGGCGATATCGGTTTTCAGGTGTGGGCCGGTGGCGGTCTGGGTCGCACCCCGATGACCGGAGAAATCATCGGCGAATTTGTCGCCCGCGAGGATTTACTCTCCTATCTGGAAGCCATCCTGCGGGTCTATAACAAGTACGGCATTCGCGACAACAAGTACAAGGCACGCATCAAAATCATCGTCAAGGCCATGGGCCGGGAAAAATTCCGCGAGTTGACCGAGCGTGAATTTGCCGAGCTGCAAGGCGGGCCGATGACGCTGACCGAAGCGGAGATGGCACGCATGATCGCGAGTTTCCCGGCGCCCGCTTACGCTGCACTGACTGACATGCCATCTGCCCTGCAGCAAGCGCTGGACAGCGACAAGGCATTCAATCGCTGGTACCACACCAATACCCGCGCTCATAAACAGCCCGGTTACCGTGCGGTGACGCTGTCGCTGAAGAAGACCGGCCGCGTCCCCGGCGACATCACCGACAACGAACTGGATGCGGTGGCCGAGCTCGCCGACCGCTACAGCTTCGGTGAGGTGCGCAACACTCATCAGCAGAACATGGTGCTGGCCGACGTCCGTCAGGATCAGCTTCCCGAGGTCTGGCAGGCGCTGGACAAGCTTGGCCTTGCCACACCGAATCTGAAGCTGTTGACCGATATTGTCGCCTGCCCTGGCGGCGACTACTGCTCGCTCGCCAATGCCAAGTCGATTCCGATTGCCGAGGCGATCCAGCGTCGTTTTGACGACCTGGATTACCTCCACGATATCGGCGAGCTGGATATCAACATCTCCGGCTGTATGAATGCCTGTGGCCATCATCATATTGGCCATATCGGCATTCTCGGTGTCGACAAGAAAGGTCGCGAGTATTACCAGATCACTCTGGGTGGCCGTGGCGACAGGATTTCCCGTATTGGCGACAAGATGGGTCCGTCGTTCGAGTCCGACGAAGTCGCGGACGTGATCGAGAAGATCGTCAATCTGTACGTGGAAAAACGTCACGAGGACGAGCTGTTTATCGATACCTATGAGCGTATTGGCATTGAACCTTTCAAGGAGTCCGTCTATGGCTCAGCTGATTAAAGACGGCGCCCTGACCGACAACGACTGGCTGCGGGTGACTGCGGAAGACGATGGCAGCATTCCGGCCGACGGCGACATCATTGTGTCGCTGAGCTGCTGGCAGGAACAGAAGCAAGCGCTGAAGAATCGCGCCGGCAAGGTGGCAGTGTGTCTGGAGCCGGGTCAGGAACCGGCAGAGATCGCCGCCGATCTCAACGACCTGCCAATGGTCGCGATTAATTTCCCGGTATTTGCCGATGGCCGTGGCTATTCCTATGCCCGTGAGCTGCGTACCCGTTACGGTTATCAGGGTGAGATTCGTGCCGTGGGTGATGTGCTGCAGGATCAGCTGTTCTACATGTGGCGCTGCGGTTTCAATGCCTTCGACATTCGTGCCGACAAGGATGCGGCGGAAGCGCTGAAAGGCCTGAATGATTTCACCGTCACCTATCAGGGTGATGCGCGAGATCCGCGGCCGATTTATCGGCGCTCGTCAGTTTGATTCGTGCTCTGGCTCCTGAGCTTTTCGGGAGCCAGCCATTTTCAGGCCAGCAATCAGGCATGCTCGAGCGCTGTCAGGGGTTGCCTCGGCAGTGATCCTCTCCGGCCAGAGCAGCAATCGGGGCTTGCCGGGACCCGCCGTGAACCCAT
>JBFHPX010000316.1:0-2885 GCA_041592575.1 Alcanivoracaceae bacterium | reverse complement strand
GATTATCGGCGTCGAGCCGGACCCGAACCGACATGAAATCATTATCAACAAAGGGGTTGGTGATGGCTTGTTCAAAGGTCAGGCGGTACTGGATGCACACGGTTTGATCGGCCAGCTGGTGGAAGTGGGTCCTTACACCTCGCGTGCGCTGCTGATCACTGATGCCACCCATGCCCTGTCGGTCAAAGTCAACCGCAGCGGTGTGCGCTCCATCCTCGCCGGTACCGGCCACCCGGACCGATTGCGTCTTCTTTATGTGCCGGACAGTGCTGACGTTGCCGAGGGTGATTTGCTGGTCAGCACCGGTCTCGGCCGTCGCTATCCGGCCGGCTATCCCGCTGCCACGGTAACTGCCATAACCCGTGAACCGGGCCAGTCGTTTGTAACGGTGGAAGCAAGGCCGGCGGCCTGGATCGGCCGCGCCAGCCACGTGTTGCTGGTGGAAAGTCGTCAGGCCGAGATGGTTGAGCCGGGGAGTGATGTCGATGGCCCGTGACCAGAAGCCGGCCGGCACCGGTATCATTCTGCTGACGATGGTACTGGCCACCTGGGTATCGATGTTGCCCTGGCCGGACAGGATCATTTTTTTCCGACCGGAGTGGCTGGCGCTGGTGCTAATCTACTGGGTGATCGCACTACCCCACAGGATTGGTGTGTTCTGGGGCTTTTTTGCCGGCCTGTTTCAGGACGTTCTGGTTGGCGCGGTACTTGGTCAGCATGCGCTGGCGTTTGCCATTGTGGCCTGGCTGGCGCAGGCGGCGTACAAGCGCCTCAGGGTATTCCCGCCGCTGCAGCAGAGTCTGGTGATTTTCCTGCTGGTGGGGGTGTCGGTGATGGTGTCTTATCTGGTTCAGGATGCGGCCGGCCGGGCTCAGTACAGCCCGCTGTTGATGCAGCTTGCTGCCGTTGCCAGTGCGTTGCTGTGGCGGCCGGTCTATCTCCTGCTGCGCGGCGTCCGGCAGCGTTTTCTGGTGCGCTGACATGCGCCGGCTCTGGCTTGCCTCTGCCTCACCACGTCGTGCCCAGCTACTGGCTGTGATTGGTGTCGATGCCAGTCTGCTGCCTCCACCGGATGTTGATGAACGGCCGCTGGCGGAAGAAAAGCCGCTTGCTTATGTCACCCGGCTGGCAGCTGCCAAGGCCAGAGTGGGCTGGGCCGGGCTGTCTGCAGAGCAGCATCCACAGGCGGCAGTGCTCGGCGCCGACACCGCCGTGGTGCTGGGTGGACGCATTCTTGGCAAACCGTCTGATAAGGCAGAGGCCTGTGCCATGCTCACCGAGCTGTCGGGCCGCGAACACAGGGTGCTGTCTGCGGTCACAGTGATCACTGCCGACGGCGAAAACACTGAGGTCAGCGACACGCTGGTTCGATTCGCCACCCTGTCTGCCGCAGATATTGATCGTTACGTGGCCAGTGGTGAGCCCATGGACAAAGCTGGCAGCTATGCTGTTCAGGGTTTTGCCGCCGTATTTGTTGAACGGATTTCTGGCAGTTACAGCGGCGTAGTCGGATTACCGCTGGCGGAAACGGGTCGGCTGCTCCGGCAAGCCGGCGTCGGAATTTGGCAAACGAGGTAACGGCCACCAGTGAAACCGGTTCGGATCATCAGTTGGCGCCGTCATTCGGCGGACTGGCTGCGACAACGTCTCTGGTGGTTCGTTGCCGGCGGCATCCTGCTGCTGGCAATCTGGGTGGTAGTGGTGAAACAGCTGCTGGCCATGTTGCCAGCCTGGCGCGGGGATCTCGAGGTACTGGTTGAGTCGCGCATCCAGACACCACTGGAGATTGGTCAGCTCTCCGGGCACATGTCCGGTCTCAGCCCGGTATTTGTTTTCGAGGACGTTCGCTTGCCCGGCGTCGACACGAGTCGTCCCGGCCTCACGCTGGAGCGCGTGGAGTTGACCATGGACGTGCTGCCCAGTTTATTGCAGCGCACCTTGCGAGCCCGCTCATTGCTGATCCGTGGCATTGAAGTCCGTATCAACGTCGACGAAGCAGGCCGCATCAGTCTGCATGGCATTGAGGCATTGGGCAGCCAGTCTTCATCTGCCCGGCCACCGCTTGAGAGCCTGCTGGCGATTCTCTACCGGCAGAAGCGAATCCAGATCGAGAACATTCACGGCACTCTGGCGATGGCCGGAATGCCGGAGCTTGAGGTTGCCAATATCAGTATGGCCATGCTCAGTTCCGGCGAACGGCATCGGCTGGCGCTGGTGGCGCGAACCGCAGCCGATGAGATTGATCTCGATATCCGCCTCGATTTGCGTGGTGACGCCTATCATCGCAGCGAGATCGACGCTCGCGGCTACGTCAGCGTGGACATGAACGGCGTCGAGCCCTGGTTGCTGCCGCACTGGCCTTTCGATCTGCGGCCACAGCAGCTAACCGGAGCGGTAAAGGGTTGGTTCGATATTCGTCGCGGCGATGTTCGCAAGGGTGCCCTGCGCAGCCGTATAGACGGATTGACGCTCAGTGGTGAGCCGTTAGCCGAACCCTGGTCGTTTACCCGGCTTGAGGCCGATGCTTTGCTGGAATCTGTCAATGGCGGCTATCAGCTTGAAGTCGGCCAGTTGCTGTTGGCGGATCAGCAAGGCCAGTGGCAGCCGGGGGCCGTCACTCTGGGTTGGAATGTGGCGGGCAGACAGGACTGGCAGGTGGCATTCCACGATGTTGATCTGGCACCGTTCACCAGTCTGCTGCTGCGGATGCCCTGGCGTGATGATCACCAGTGGTTGTCGCTCAGCGCAAGGCTCGACGCGCTACAGCCAACCGGGATGCTGCGGCGTCTGTCGCTGCGAGGCGTGGAGCGCAGCCTTGGCGCAGTGTCGACGCGATTTGAGAATGTTTCCCTCAAGGCCGAAGACCGTCGTCCCGGTGTGAGCGG
>JBFHPX010000315.1:0-2888 GCA_041592575.1 Alcanivoracaceae bacterium | reverse complement strand
GCCAACACTCTCAATCTCCATGGACGGTAATCAGCTCTATGGCAGCAAACTGGTCACCAGCTGGACCGGCGACAAGGTTGGTGTCACCGACGGCAAGCTGTCCGATGTTGAGAGAGCCATGGTCGACACGCCCCTGAAGGGCATGAACTGGCTCTGGTTCGGCACCGGGCGTGGCTTTGACCTGCTTGCCCAGCTCGAGTTTCTGGAAGGCTTCGAGCGCCCGGCGCGCCTGCTTTACGAAGACGACGCCATGCTGAGCAACGCCCCCGAGCGCTTTCCCGGTCAGCTTCCCAACGTCGGTTTCACTATTGAGCAGTTGCCGATTGGCAAGGAGTTCTATTTCCGCGCCGGCCTGTATTTCAGCGAGAACAGCCGTGGCATGGGGCCCGGGCAATATGCGGCCAGCGTCACCGGCACCCCGTCAGTGGTCTGGCGAAAGCTAAACTGACTTAAACGGCGCCGGCGCCTAACGGCCAGCGCCGACGGACCCGGTAGCGCACGCCCCACTGACTCTGCTCCGATTCGTAAAGGCACAACTCGCTTATGTCGTAGTCGAGATCCAGCGACATATCAGGGGCCGGGACGAATGCCCGAGGCAAGCGGGCGAGCGTGATATGGGGCCGCAATGGTCGGCCCGCACTCTCGCCAACGGCCGCCTGCAGAAGACGATGGCACCGCGACATAGCGCTGGTGAGTGGCGCTTCCACTGCAAATACCCTGCCGGCACTGTCGGGAAAACAATGGCCGCGCTGCAGCTGCAGGTGAAGGGCGGGCTGGCCGGAACAGAACTGCTCCGCCCCCTTGACGATCTGCTCCATTCTCGACGCCGTCACTTCCCCGAAGAAAATCAACGTCATATGGAAGTTGCCGGCGACCACCGGCAACGGCCGCACCGCTGACATCCGCTGCATGGCCTGATCACGCACGCCGATCAGCTCCAGAGACAGCGGATCAGGCACCGGAAAGCCGAGAAACAGCCTCATGGCCAGCGCGACTGCCGAACGGTACAATCACCGCCCCGGGATACCCCGGTAACCCCTGAACCTGCTCCTGCCAACACGGTGTCCCCGCAATGTCTTCAGAAAAACTGTCCCCGACCGCAATGCCCGGCAAAGTCGGCTTTATCAGCCTCGGCTGCCCGAAAGCGCTAGTGGACTCCGAGCGCATTCTGACCCAGCTGCGTACTGAAGGCTATGAAGTGGTGCCGACCTACGAAGACGCCGATGTCGTTGTCGTCAACACCTGCGGATTCATTGATGCCGCCAAGGCGGAATCTCTGGAAGCCATTGGCGAGGCGATCAGCGAAAACGGCAAGGTGATCGTCACAGGCTGCATGGGGGTCGAAGAAGACGCCATTCGCAAGGTGCATCCGCAAGTACTCTCCGTTACCGGCCCACAGCAGTATGAGCAAGTCGTCAATGCGGTACATCAGGTAGTACCACCATTGGCAAATCACAATCCGTTTCTCGATCTGGTGCCGCCACAGGGTATCAAGCTCACGCCGCGCCACTATGCCTATCTGAAAATTTCCGAAGGCTGCAATCACAAATGCAGTTTTTGCATTATCCCGTCGATGCGCGGCAAGCTGGTCAGCCGGCCGATTGGCGAGGTGATGGACGAGGCCGAGCGTCTGGTCAAGGCTGGCGTGCAGGAACTGCTGGTCATTTCCCAGGACACCAGTGCCTATGGCGTCGACCTGAAATACCAGACCGGATTCTGGCAAGGCATGCCGGTGAAAGCCAAAATGCTCGATATGTGTCGCGCGCTCGGCAGTCTGGGGGCCTGGGTAAGATTGCACTACGTGTATCCTTACCCTCATGTTGACGACATCATTCCGCTGATGAGTGAAGGACTGGTGTTGCCCTATCTGGATATTCCGTTCCAACATGCCAGTCAGCGCGTTCTCGAGTTGATGAAACGTCCTGCCCATGCCGAAAATACTCTGGCGCGTATCAAGCGCTGGCGAGAAATCTGCCCGGACATCACACTTCGCTCCACCTTCATTGTCGGCTTCCCCGGCGAAACCGACGATGATTTTGAGCAGCTGCTTGACTGGCTTGAAGAGGCCCAGCTTGATCGGGTCGGCTGCTTTACTTACTCACCGGTTCAAGGCGCCCAAGCCAATGCTCTGCCCGATCATGTCGACCCGGAAATTGCCGAGGAACGCCTCGACCGCTTCATGAACGTTCAGGCCCGTATCAGTGCGCGCAAACTGCAACAGAAAATCGGTCGCGAACTGGAAGTGCTGGTAGATGAAATTGGCGACGAAGGCGTGATTGCCCGCAGTCAGGCCGACGCCCCGGAAATTGATGGTCTGGTGTATCTGGATGATGTTGCCGATGTCCGACCAGGCCAACGCCTGCGCGTGCGAGTAACCGACGCCGACGAACACGACCTCTGGGCCACGCCGCTTTAAGGAACTGCATGCCTTTGCTGGCAAACAACCCGTCCCGCGGTGCAGTCATGCTGATCCTCGGCGAGCTGCTACTCGCGGTGATGGCGGCGATGATCAAGCACCTCACGGATCAGGGTCTGTCCAGCGAGAGCATGGTGTTTTTCCGCAACCTGTTCGGGCTGCTGTTCCTGTTTCCGATCCTGTTCCGCGGCGGCCTTGGCCAGCTGAAAACGCAGCGTATCGGCATTCATCTGGTCCGCGCCATCACCGGTGTCGGCGCCATGTTCCTGTTCTTCTACACCATTGCCCATGCCACCCTGGCAGAAGCTGTACTGGTAAAAATGACCGCGCCTTTTTTCCTGCCGCTGATCGGCATGATCTGGCTCGGAGACAAAGTCCGCTCGCAAACCTGGTGGGCGATTCTGCTTGGCTTTATCGGTGTCGTAGTCATTCTGCGACCCGGGTCCGGGGCTTTTAACCCGGTACTGCTTCT
>JBFHPX010000314.1:0-2891 GCA_041592575.1 Alcanivoracaceae bacterium | reverse complement strand
GGATGCGCAATATGCCGCCCAGTGGTGGCCGCCGCTGGACGCCGGCCATGGCCGCTGAGGCAACGCACTTTCCTCTGCTGCGGCGCTTCCCGGCGCTGGCGGCACTGGAACCGGTTCCGCTATGCAAGCTGCCAACACCGGTGGAAAACTTCCCCGGCAAGGCAACACTATGGATCAAACGCGACGACCGGACCCGCGAAGATCAGGGTGGCAACAAGCCGCGAAAGCTGGAGTTTGTTCTCGCTGATATCCGTCGCCACGGTGCTGATCGAGTGATTACCCTTGGCGCCACCGGCACCAATGCCGGCGTTGCCAGCGCATTGATGTGTCAGCGCGAAAATCTTGCCTGTGAAGTCATTACCTTTCCGCAGCCGGACAGCGATATTGTCAGGCTCAACCAGCAACTGATGCGCGCCGCCGGTGCCACCCTCACCGCCCGGGGCAGTCTGTTTTCAGCAGCGCTGAGCTGGTATCTGCATCGACGCCGGCTTGACCGGAAAAGTTATTTTCTCTACGCCGGCTGCTCGGCGCCGGTGGCCACCTTCGCCTACGTCAATGCGATGCTGGAGCTGGCCGGACAGATCGATGCCGGCCTGATGCCCGCACCGGCACATATTGTTGTCGCTGCCGGTAGCGGTGCCACGGTAGCCGGCATCATTGCCGGTGCCGCACTGGTGTTGCCGGAGACAGAAATTCATGCTGTCCAGGTGGCGCCGGACAAGGTTGGTCCTTTCGCCGCCTGCCATCCGCAAGTGGTAGAGCAAATGGTTGCGAAGGTGTGGCTGTCATTGCGCGCAGCAGACGCCTCGCTGCCGCAACGGTGTCCAACCCGATGGCAGTGGCACGCAGAACAGTTTGGCGACGGCTATGGCGTTGCCACGGCGGCATCACGCGCTGCCATCAGTGCAGCAAGCGAATCAGGACTGACTCTGGAAACCACCTATAGTGGCAAGGCGTTTGCGACGGCACTGGCTCTAACAGAACAGCACCGGGATCCGGTGCTGTTCTGGCAAACATTTGCCCGCGGCAACTTACACTCACTGTAGGAGCCGTCGACCGACGGCGAAAATCTTTCCCGGCTGATCAGCCGCTCCTACGCTGTGGCAGCATTCAGGACTTGGTCCGCTCCATCCGGCTGAGCAGATCAGTAATGTCGCTGGAGTAACGATCGACCAGGTACGGCACGGTGTCGCTGTTGTAATTCAGTAGCGAGCCGCGAATGAACTGATAGCGCGAATAGGCCTGCCGCAAACCGAGGTCCTTCGGAAAACGCTGGCGCAGCACTTCGAACTGGCCGTCAAGATCCCGCACCATGGTTTCCAGGTCAAGAATCTCGGTGGCACTCATGCCGGCGCCCATGGTGGCCTCGGCGCGCCAGATATATTCACTGGCGGTACGCTCCATCAACACGGCCAGCGCCACCGGATTAGGTGGACTGGGAATACGGTCACCGAGCTTCTTCACCACATCAATACGATTGAGGCGAATTTCATCGGAAGTGTAGTGGTCACGAAAGGCCATCGGGTCATCAAAACCGCGATCATAAAGATCCCTGAGCTGTTCCCAGTTTTCAGCGAGCGCATCAATCAGTTCGGCGGGCTGAGAATCACCCAGCGTGCTGAATGCAGTATCGACCTCGTCGAGCATACTCCGGCACTCGTCAACACGATCGGCGCGCGCGGTTTCCGAGGATGACATAAAGGCGCAGCGTTCAAGGCGGAACAGACCGAGTACAAAATCATCGGTATCCGCCAACGCCCACGCCGGGCACAGCAGTACCAGGGCAAGGAACATTCGCATAACAGTCTCCCGGCATCCGGGTCCGCATGCTGCCTTACGTCCCTGATGCAATATTGTTGTGTTATCCGATCTACGTGCCAGCGTTCCAGTCCGGTCTTTTCGTGATCGCTCTCACACTTTACTCCCATACCTGACCGGGTAAAGCCCCGCACCGATGACTGAGCAGTCACGACCGACAGACGCACCGTTTCGTGAAGGCTTCGGTCATGGACAGCCGCACAGGAGGCAGGCACAGTGCGTCGTCCCGACTATCCGGAGCCCGCAATGAGTCGACTTGAGCAGGTACGCGACGGCGTCCTCAACCACGCATTTCACCGCGCCTGTGAGCTGTCACTTGAGCACAGTGCCGGCGGCCGCGCCGAGGTCAGCTTCGCCGTCAACGACTTCACCGCCAATCCCCAGGGCGCCCTGCACGGCGGCATCCTCTACGCAATGATGGATGTGGCCTGCTTTTTCGCCGTGGTCCCGCAACTGGCGGCGGACCAGCACCCGGTGTCAGTGGAAGTGCATACCAGCGTGCTGCGTGCTGCGCTCAAGGGCGATACCGTCATCATCCGCAGCTGGGTTGACCGGCTTGGTCGGACCATTGCCGCCATGCGCTGCGACGCGCTGGTCATAGAGCAGGATGGTAATGAACGGCTGATCGGCACCGGCAGTGTGACCAAATCGATCCTGACCGGCCGGGGACGCTGAGCGAGCAAGCCGTTATACTGTTCAGCCCTGATTGAATGCGCCTTGCCTGACCCCGAGAGGAAATTGCCGTGCGCCTGCCGACCGCCGTCCTGCTGAGCCTGATGCTGACCGCCTGTGGCCAGAGTGGTGCGCTGTACTTTGCCAAGCCGGAGCGTGCCAAGCCGGAAAGCGCCAAGCCGAACAGTGCCAATCCAGAGCAAGAGGCAGCGGCAAGCACCGACAAGAACAGTACCGAAAATTCCGACACTACCACCGGGCCCTGAACCATGGATCATTTCCAGTATCGTGACGGCGCATTATTCGCCGAAGACATCGCCGTCGCTGACCTTGCGGAACGTTTTGGCACGCCGCTCTATGTGTATTCGCGGGCCACGCTGGAGAGACATTTCCGTGCCTTT
>JBFHPX010000313.1:0-2897 GCA_041592575.1 Alcanivoracaceae bacterium | reverse complement strand
CCTGCCGGGACACGCCGTGAATACGTCCCTGTAGGCTCCTCTCAGACATCCCTGTCTTCGAGGGTCCCGGCCGGTTCACTACCAAACCCGAACACCGTTGCCACGGAGCCCCCGGATGGCATACAATCCGCGCCCCTGAACTCAATCGTCGCCGTGGCTCGGCAAGTGACCAGCACCCGTAATCGGGCAGGTCCGCCACCGGGGGCTCTGTAAGGAAAGTGCTATGTACGCAGTAATCAAGACCGGTGGCAAGCAGTACCGGGTAGAGCAGGGCGACGTCCTGCGCATTGAAAAGCTTGAAGTGGGCACTGGCGAAAACGTCGATTTTGACGAAGTTCTGCTGGTGGCTGATGGCGACAAGATCAACGTGGGCCAGCCGCTGATTTCCGGCGCCAAGGTTACCGCAGAGGTGATGTCCCAGGGTCGTCACGACAAGATCCGCATCATGAAGTTTCGTCGCCGCAAGCACTACCGTCGCCAGGCTGGTCACCGCCAGTGGTTTACGGAAGTGAAAATTACCGGCATCAAGGCCTGATCGGCGATTCGACGGAGGATTTGAACAATGGCACATAAAAAAGCCGCGGGCTCAAGCCGCAACGGTCGCGACTCAGAAAGTAAACGCCTTGGCGTCAAGCGCTTTGGCGGCCAGCTGGTCAACGCCGGTGAAATCATCGTGCGTCAGCGTGGCACCCAGTTCCATTCCGGTGTTAACACTGGCATTGGCCGTGATCACACGATCTTCGCCACCACTGCTGGCCGGGTGAAGTTTGAAGTCAAGGGTCCGGAAAGCCGCAAGTTCGTTACCATCGAACCGGTTGCCTGACACCTGGTTGAAGAAAGTCGAAAGCCCCGTCAGGATTTCCTGACGGGGCTTTTTCGTATCAGACAGTTCTATTGCACAGCACGGCGGAAACAAAAATGAAGTTCGTAGATGAAGCAGTCATTGAAGTACACGCCGGTAAAGGCGGCGATGGCTGCGTCAGCTTCCGTCGTGAAAAGTCGATTGAATACGGCGGCCCTGATGGTGGTGATGGCGGCTCCGGCGGCTCGGTGTTTGTGGAGGCCGATAGCAATCTGAACACGCTGGTGGATTATCGCTATGACCGCATTTTTCGCGCCAGAAGTGGCGAAGCGGGCATGGGCCGGCAATGTTCCGGTAAATCCACCGATGACGTCATTTTGCGTGTGCCGGTGGGTACCACGGTAGTTGAAACCGATACCGATGAAGTGCTGGCGGACCTGACCAAAGATGGCGAGCGCGTCATGGTCGCCAAAGGTGGTCGCGGCGGTCTTGGTAACACCCACTTCAAAAGCAGCACCAATCGCTCGCCCCGCAAGGCCACCAAAGGCACGCCAGGGGAGTCGCGTAATCTGCGTCTGGAATTGAAGGTGCTGGCAGATGTCGGTTTGCTTGGCTTGCCCAATGCCGGCAAAAGCACCCTGATTCGCTCTGTATCGGCGGCCAAGCCAAAGGTGGCCGACTATCCCTTTACCACGCTGGTGCCGAACCTGGGGGTGGTCAAGGTCGACAAGTATCGCAGCTTTGTCATGGCCGATATCCCCGGCTTGATCGAAGGTGCGGCGGAGGGAGCAGGCCTCGGCATTCGTTTCCTCAAGCATCTGGCTCGCACCCGTTTGCTGTTGCATGTGGTTGATATTGCTCCGCCCGATGAAAGCGATCCGGTTGCAGCGATTGTCGCGATTGCCCATGAGCTGGAGAAGTTCTCACCGGCACTGGCTGAGCAGGAACGCTGGCTGGTGCTGAACAAGTGTGATCTGGTGCTGGAAGAGGAAATCGATCAGGTGGCCGGTGATATCACTGAGCGACTCGGATGGACTGGCCCGGTGTATCGCATCTCTGCGGCCACTGGCGACGGTTGTCAGGACCTGATCTACGCGTTGATGAATGCTATCGAAGAGCGTCGTTTGCGCGAGCAGGAGGACGGTGACTATGCCGAGCAGCAGCGCCGTCTGCGCGAGCGACTTGAAGAAGAGGCGCGCGAGAAGGTGCAGGAACTGAAGAATCAGCGTCGTCTGGCCCGTGAGCAGGGCGAGCTTGATGACGATGATGATTTTGACGATGACGACTACGACGTCGAAGTCATCTACGAGCGCTGAAAAACGGAGTGGTTATGGAGCGTCGCGGACGCTGGGTAATCAAGATTGGTAGCGCCTTGTTGACCAACAATGGTCAGGGGCTGGATCGGGCGTTGATGCAGTTGTGGGTCGATCGCATGGCCGATCTGCGTCAGCGTGGCATCGAAGTGGTGGTGGTGTCCTCAGGCGCCGTCGCCGAGGGCATGACCCGTCTCGGTTGGAAAAGTCGACCGGATTCCGTGCATGAGTTGCAGGCCGCTGCTGCCGTTGGCCAGATGGGTCTGGTACAGGCATGGGAAACCTGTTTCCAGAATCACGGCATGCATACCGCGCAGATTCTGCTGACCCATGACGACCTGTCCGATCGCAAGCGCTACCTGAATGCCCGTTCGACGCTGATGACCCTGCTGGGTCTTGGCGTGATTCCGGTCATCAATGAAAACGATACTGTGGTCACCGATGAAATCCGTTTTGGTGATAACGATACTCTGGCAGCACTGGTTGCTAATCTCGCTGTTGCCGAACGCCTTGTCATTCTGACGGATCAGGATGGGTTGTATGAGCGCGATCCGCGCTCTGATCCGTCCGCACCGATGATCAAGGAAGCGCACGCCTCTGATCCGCATCTGTATGAAGTGGCGGGCGGTTCGGTTAGCGGTCTCGGTCGCGGCGGCATGATCACCAAGGTGCGCGCCGCTGAGCTGGCGGCACGCTCCGGTGCGCGCACCCATATCTGCTCCGGTCGCAGCCCTGATGTGCTGACGCAGCTTGCTGATGGCGATAATCCCGGCACCACCCTG
>JBFHPX010000312.1:0-2900 GCA_041592575.1 Alcanivoracaceae bacterium | reverse complement strand
ACGGTCAGGCGACGCTGGGCTGGCAAGGTCGCTCGGTGGCGATAACCGCCGGCGACCTGCTGCTGCTTCCTCCCGGGCAGCCGCATAGCTATGAGGCAGATACCGAACACCCCTGGAGCCTGTACTGGATGCACCTGGACGGCACCGATCTGCCCGGCCTGCTGCACCTGCTCGATCCTGCTGCCAATGGCCGCATCCCGGTGGGCCTGCATGCTCCGCTGGTGGACGATTTTCGCGCCCTGCTGAATCTTGTCTCGGCCGGCTATGGCAATGCCACCATGCTGCATGCCGCCAGCCTGTGCCGCAGCCTGCTGACCTGCAGCGCCATGCTGATGGCGAGACCTTCGCTGCATCGTCGCGAGCTGGATATAGAAGCGCTGCATCATCTGATGCAGCAAAACATCGACCGACGCCTGACCCTGAACGATCTTTCCCAAGCTGCCGGCGAGCAGTCACCTTGGCAGTTTATTCGCCGTTATCGGGCGGTCACCGGACAGACGCCGATGCAGGCATTCCTGCATCGCAAGATCGCCCGCGCCTGTTACTTGCTGGAAGTCAGTGACCTGCCGGTAGCAGAAGTCGCGCAACGCTTCGGCTTTGACGATCCGTACTATTTTTCCCGGGTATTTCGCAAGATCACCGGCGTCAGCCCGAGCCATTACCGGCGAGCGGGATTGCCGCAGAATCGCTCATGACCTGATTCCGGCCGCCCTGCTTGGCCTTATACAGAGCTGCGTCGGCACGCTGCAACAGGATATCAAAATCGCCCTCCGGGCCTGGCACCATTGATGCCACGCCTATGCTGACGGTGATGCGCCGGGCCGGGTCCGGCATCGGCACGGCCAGGTCATGGACAGCCTCCAGCACCCGACGAGCAATCTGCTCTGCCGACGCCAGGTCAGTAGCACTGAGAATGAGCAGGAACTCCTCTCCGCCATAACGCACCGCAAGATCATCGACGCGAGCGGCAAACCGCGCCAGCGACGCTGCCAGCATCCGCAGGCATTGATCACCACCCAAGTGACCAAAGTGGTCGTTGTAAGGTTTGAAATGATCGACATCGATCATCAGTGCGGCGACCGGAAACTGGTCGCGCCGGGCCCGGCGCCAGAGAATATCCAGTACTTCATCCAGATGGCGCCGGTTCGACAGTCCGGTCAGCGGATCGGTCCGCGACAGCCGGACAACCTGCTCCGCATACTGCTCGGTACGTTGCTGTGTCAGCGACAGCAGCTGTGCCTGCAGGTAGGCACGGCGATGGCCGTGCTCGATCAGATAGCAGATCAGCATGCCCATCAGGCTGCTGCCCGTATAGGTGCGATGAGCCACTGCCCAGTCCACCTCGCCACCGGCCATGCTGGCCAGCATCATCCCGAGGGCTCCACCACACCAGCCAGCCAGCACCGCGGTACGCAGGTTCAGGCCGACAATGCTGTAAATAATCACCACCGCGTACATGATTGCGGCATGGGTCAGCTGACTGGCCACCTCGTGATGCATGATGCCGGTGATGGCCACCGAAAGCGCCACCGCCAGCATACTGCCCATACCCGCATACCACAGAAACCAGCGGTCCAGCGATCTTATCCGCGACAGCACACTGGCGCCGACAATGATGACCCCAACCCAGCCGTACCAGCTGATCCAGCTTAGCCGTTCGCTCTCAGGCATCAGCGCATAGATACCCGAGCTCAGCAACAAGTACAGGAACAGGATAAATATGGAACGGTAACGAAAGGCGTGAGCCGCTTCATGACGATAATCATCACGATAACGCTGCTCCAGCTTTGGCGGAAACGTCAGCCACAGGAACCCGTCGCGCAGGGCTCGCTCGATTTCCTCAATTCGGGGCGTAACCCGGCATGCCTCACCCTGTTGGCCCATCCAGTCCCTCCCTGCACGATGATCCCCTGTGACATCAATATGGGACCATAGTCTAAGACTAACTCCGTAGATGATTATCTACAGCACGGCGCTACTATGTGCAAAGAAAATCATGCACTGAAGTACATATTGGCGCAGATACTGCAACCCTTTGCGCGCACCTTCACCGCTCCGGGGATGGCCGTGAAAAAACAACAACAAGATTACGAAACCCTGACTCTGACCGAGCACCCACCCTGGGCGCAGACGTTCTGGAACTCACTTGAGCCGCTCAAGGAACAGGTCGCATCGCACCCGTTTTTCAACGAAATGGCCGCCGGCACGCTGGACGTTAACTGCTTCCGTCACGCCCTGCTGAACTTCTACCCGTTGGTGGCACACTTCCCCCACTTCATGGGTTTGACGCTGTCACACACCACAGACATTCGTTTGCCCGGCATGCTCGAGGCCCGGGACTGGCTGATCGGCAATATCCGCATCGAGCAACGCCACCTGTTCTGGTATCGGGACTGGGCCAAGGGCTTTGGCATTACCGATGACCAGCTCGACAACGTCCGCCCGCCGGCAGCCATGGATGCAGTCAATCATTACCTCTGGCATATGAATGAGCGAGGCAGCGTCGCCGAGGCGATTGCTGCGACCAATCTGGCGATTGAATGGGCCACTGGCGAATGGAGCAGAAAGGTGGTGTCCGGCATGCGCGAATATGCAAGAACCGGACAGGCAGTGATCGACCGCCGCACCATGGCATGGCTGCGTGCCCATGCACACTATGATGATCATCATCCGCATGAAGCGATGGAACTGATCAAGCGTCTGTGCACCGATGACGCGTCGCGGGAGGCGGCCAGGCTCGCGGCCAAACGCGGGATGGAGTACTACCTGATGGCGCTGGACGACTGCTTTACCCTGCATCGACCGGCCAGCAAGAAAACCACTCAGCGAGAGGAAGTTGCCTGAGCGCCGCTACAGGTTTTTTTCCAGATTCTCACACAGGGTACGTAGCACTTTGATGT
>JBFHPX010000311.1:0-2906 GCA_041592575.1 Alcanivoracaceae bacterium | reverse complement strand
TGGGATGCGGCCACCGTCTGTGGCTGGGTCAAGATCGAAGGCAAGGCCGTTGGTGTAATCGGCAATAACGGTCCGATCACTGCCCGCGGTGCCGCCAAGGCAGCCCAGTTCATTCAGCTGTGTGATCAAACCAATCGGCCTTTGCTGTTTCTTCACAACACAACCGGTTTTCTGGTCGGCACCGACGCAGAACAGAACGGCATCATCAAACACGGTTCGAAAATGATTCAGGCCGTGGCCAATGCCCGGGTGCCGAAAATTTCGATTCTCGTCGGTGGCTCCTACGGTGCCGGCAACTATGCCATGTGCGGCCGAGGTCTCGACCCGCGCTTTATCTTCGCCTGGCCTAACAGCCGTGTGGCAGTAATGGGCGGCCAACAGGCCGGTATGGTGCTGCGTATCGTCGCCGATGCGAAACAGCGCGCCATGGGTATAGAGCCGGATGAAAAGGTGCTCGATATGTTGCAGCAGACCACCGCGATGAAACTGGATAGCCAGTCTACTTCGCTGTACGGCACCGCCAGGCTGTGGGATGACGGCATCATTGATCCACGCGACACCCGCAGGGTGATCGCCATGGTGCTGGACGTCTGTCAGGAGGCCGAGCGCCGGCCGCTGAACAGCAACAGCTACGGTGTGGCGCGCCTCTAAGCGCCATTGACCTCTACGAATTCCACCAGGAGATTACGATGCTTTTCACTCAGGAACATGAAGAACTGCGCCGCACCGTACGCAATTTTGTTGAGAAGGAAATCAATCCCTACGTCGACGAATGGGAGAACAACCCGCCGTTCCCGGCACACGAGCTGTTCAAGAAGCTTGGCAACCTTGGCCTGCTTGGCATCAGCAAACCGGTCGAGTACGGCGGCATGGGGCTCGACTACACCTACTCGCTGGTGGCGTCGGAAGAGTTCGGTGGCATTCGCTGCGGCGGTGTGCCGATGGCGATTGGTGTGCAGACTGATATGGCCACTCCGGCACTGGCCCGCTTCGGCTCTGACGAACTGCGTCGAGAATTTCTAGCCCCGGCGATTGCCGGTGATATGGTCGCCTCCATCGCCGTCAGCGAGCCGCATGCCGGCTCGGATGTTGCCAACATCAAGACCACTGCGCGCAAGGACGGTGATGACTATGTCATCACCGGCACCAAGATGTGGATCACCAACTCCACCCAGAATGATTTCTTCTGCCTGCTCGCCAACACCGGCGATGGCCCGAAACACATGAACAAGTCGCTGATCCTGGTGCCGAAGAAAACCCCGGGCATCAGCGTGTCTGCGCCGCTGAACAAGCTCGGCATGCGCTCCTCTGACACCGCTCAGGTGTTCTTTGACGAAGTACGGGTACCGCAGCGTTACCTGATCGGCCAGGAAGGCATGGGCTTTATGATGCAGATGATGCAGTTCCAGGAAGAGCGTCTGTTTGCCGCTACCAACAGCCTGCGCGGCATGGATCTGGCCATTGCCGAAACCATCGACTACTGCCGCCAGCGTCAGGTGTTTGGCATGCCACTGCTGGATAATCAGGTGGTGCATTTCCGTCTAGCCGAGCTGCAATCCGAAGTCGAGCTGCTGCGCGCGCTGATCTATACCGGCGGCGAAGAGTATGTGAACGGCAAGGATGTATTGCAGAAAGCCTCCATCGCCAAACTGAAAGCCGGCCGCCTCACCCGTGAAGTCTATGACAGCTGCCTGCAGTACTGGGGCGGTCAGGGCTTTATGTGGGACTCCAATATTGCCCGTGGCTATCGCGACAGCCGTTTGGGCTCCATCGGTGGCGGCGCCGACGAGGTCATGCTCGGCATTATCTGTAAAACCATGGACATCCTGCCGGGCAAGAAAAAGGGATAAGCGCGATGACTCTGCCAGCCACGGAAACCCTGCTGCTACGCGAAGATGGCCCGTTTCTGCATGTCACGCTGAACCGGCCGGAATCGCGCAACGCCATGAGCCTGACCATGGTCAACGAGCTGATGGCAGTGTTCGATGCCATCGCCGCAGACGACAACTGCCGGGCCGTCATCCTGCGCGGCAGCAATGGCCATTTCTGTGCCGGTGGCGACATCAAGGACATGGCCGGCGCACGGATGAAAGCTGCGTCCGGTGATAACGATGCCTACTTTCAGTTGAATCGTCGTTTCGGCGAGATGATCACCCGCGCGAACAAACTGCCGCAGGTATTGATCACCGTGATTGAAGGCGCGGTACTGGGCGGCGGTTTCGGGCTGGCCTGCATTTCTGACGTTGCACTGGCCGCAGACGATGCCCAGTTCGGCTTGCCGGAAACCGGCCTTGGCGTGATACCGGCACAAATCGCACCGTTTGTGGTGCAGCGAATCGGCCTGACTCAGACGCGCCGTCTGGCGCTGACCGGCGCACGCTTTAACGGCAGTGAGGCCGCGCGTCTTGGCATCGTTCATGAAGCGCTGCCATCAGCAGGGCTGGATGCCCGACTCGACGCCACCCTGCAGCAGATCCGTCGCTGTGCGCCACACGCCAACCGGGTTACCAAACAACTTGTACTGAGCGTCGGCGAACAGCCGCTGGATAGTCTGCTTGATCAGGCGGCGCACGATTTCGCTGCCGCCGTGGCCAGCAGCGAGGGCGCCGAGGGCACCATGGCATTTGTACAGAAACGCCTGCCCAACTGGGCGGAATGATTTCCGATAAAACCTTTACCGGAGCCCGTCATGGCTTTTGAAAAAATCCTGATTGCCAACCGTGGCGAGATTGCCTGCCGGGTGATCCGTACGGCGCGCTCGCTGGGCTATCGTACCGTGGCCGTATATTCGCAGGCAGATAGCGATGCCCGCCATGTTGCCCTTGCTGACGAGGCTGTCTGTATTGGTCCGGCGACGGTCAGCCAGTCGTACCTGAATAGCGACGCCATTCTTGCCGCCGCAAAGC
>JBFHPX010000310.1:0-2937 GCA_041592575.1 Alcanivoracaceae bacterium | reverse complement strand
TCCGGCAGGCATGCCACCTCCGACTGGATGGAGATGGAGAAGGAGCGCGGCATCTCGGTGACCACCTCGGTGATGCAGTTCCCCTACAAGCACGCCATGGTCAACCTGCTCGACACCCCCGGCCACGCCGACTTCTCGGAAGACACCTACCGTACCCTGACCGCAGTGGACTCGGCGCTGATGGTGATCGACTGTGCCAAGGGGGTGGAAGAGCGGACCATCAAGCTGATGGAAGTGTGTCGCCTGCGCGACACCCCGATCCTGACCTTTATCAACAAGCTCGACCGCGAAGTGCGCGACCCGATCGAAGTGATGGATGAAGTCGAGGAAGTGCTCGGCATCCAGTGCAGCCCGATCACCTGGCCGATTGGCATGGGCAAGAACTTCAAGGGCGTCTACAACCTGCTCACCGACACCACCGTGCTGTACCAAAGCGGCCAGGGCCACACTATTCAGCCAGTGCGTGCCATTGCCGGCCTGAACAATCCGGACCTGGACAAGGCGGTTGGCAGCTATGCTGATGAGCTGCGCGAAACCCTGGAGCTGGTGCAGGGCGCCAGCCACGAATTTGATCTGGAGGCGTTCCGCGCCGGCAAACTGACGCCGGTGTTTTTCGGTACTGCGCTTGGCAACTTTGGCGTCGATCACCTGCTGGACGGGCTGGTGCAATGGGCGCCGTCACCGCTGCCGCGTGCCGCAGAGGAGCGCGTGGTGACCGCCGACGAGCCGAAATTCACCGGCTTCGTGTTCAAGATCCAGGCCAACATGGACCCCCGGCACCGCGACCGCATCGCTTTTATGCGCATCACCTCCGGCCGCTATGAAAAAGGTATCAAGCTGCTGCAATGCCGCACCGGCAAGGACATGCGCATTGCCGATGCATTGACCTTCCTCGCCGGTGAGCGTGAGAACATCGAAGAAGCGTTTGCCGGCGACATTATCGGCCTGCATAACCACGGCACCATCCAGATCGGCGACACTTTTACCGAAGGCGAGAAGCTGCGCTTCACCGGCATCCCGTTCTTCGCCCCGGAACTGTTCCGCCGCGTGGTGCTGCGCGACCCGCTGAAGTCCAAGCAGCTGCAAAAGGGCCTGACCCAGCTGTCGGAAGAGGGCGCCGTGCAGGTGTTCTTCCCGCTGAAAAACAACGACGTGATTCTCGGCGCCGTCGGCTCACTGCAGTTCGACGTGGTCGCCCATCGCCTGAAGCACGAATATGGCGTCGAGTGCGCCTACGACGTGATCAGTGTCGCCACCGCCCGCTGGGCCAGCGCCGACACCGAGCGCGAGCTGGATAAATTCCGCGACAAGGCCTACGAGAACCTGGCCCTCGACGGCGCCGGCTTTCTTACCTATTTGGCCCCGACTCGCGTCAACCTGCAGCTGGCCCATGAGCGCCACCCGGAAATCCGCTTCCGCGAGACGCGGGAGATCTGAAGCAGCACGATCAGCCCGGTCTGTCCACCGGGCTGATCACGCCCAGCCCACCGCGATTCATCACATGCAGATAGCGCTGGGTGGTGCTCACATCAGCATGCCCCAGTAGCTCCTGAACGGTGCGGATGTCGTAGCCGGCTTCGAGCAGGCGGGTGGCGAAGGAATGGCGGAAGGTATGCGGGCCGCAGAGCTTGGTGATACCGCAGTGTTGTCTGGCTACCTTGATTTGCTTGCGAATGGTATCCGGGTGGTGGTGATGCCGGCGCACGATGCCGGTTTGCGGATCAACCGCAGGCTCTTTTGAAGGGAAGATAAACTGCCAGCCAAGTTGACTGGCCTCGCCTGAATATTTTCGCGCCAACGCATAAGGCATCCAGGCTGGCCCAATCCCTTGCTTGCGATCCATCTCGTAGTACTTCTCGGCAATATGGATCTGTACCCGGATGCGTTCGCACAGCGCATCCGGCAGCATGGTCACCCGATCTCTGCCGCCCTTTCCCTCGCGAACAATGATCTGACGCTGGCCAAAATCAATATCCTTGATCCGTAGCCGAAGCATTTCCGACACCCTGAGCCCGCAGCCGTACATGATCTCGGCCATCAGGCGGTAGGGGTCTTGCAGCTGAAGGATCAGGGCGCGAGCTTCCGCGTCAGTAAAGACAACTGGCACGCGTGGCAGCTTGGCTGATTTCCTGAAAGCGAGATCAGGATAGTCAATCTTCAGGAACTTCCGGTAAAAGCAGTTCAGAGCATTCAGGGCAATTTTCTGAGTGGCGGGGCTACAGCCGCGTCGTGCGCTGAGGTGGGTGAGAAATGCCTCGATTTCTGGCGCACCCATCTCTCTGGGGTGTCTGCGATCATGAAACCGGATATAGGCCAGTACCCAATGCACGTAAGTCTGCTCGGTGGTGTAGCGGTAGTGCTGTGCACGCATCCAGGTCCTGAACTGGTCCATGAGTCGAGGCGGCTTGGCAGGCAGGGCTGAAGGGATGTCATCCATGATGGGCTCCGGCGTAGAAAGGGAAGATTCTGGATTCGTATGGACAGCTTTTCACCGGCAATCGGCTGAGGCTGCTGTAATACGGGTCCGACAGTGATGTAACTATTGGATATTAAAGGAAATGGCTGGCAGTGATACTGCGATGACATCATCCAGAGTTATGTAGAAGTATCTACATTTGACAGCCAGGTACTATTTCAAGTGGCCAAGTAACCCATTGATGTGAATAATCCTTTGAACCTAAGTCGACAAACCCGGCCAAGGATTAAGCCGGACCAGAGTTATGTCGACGTTTCTAATGAATACAGCTGTTAAGTCGCTCTGCCTTTATCCATTCTGGTAGAGCGTAGGAAGTTGTAGTTCGCTGCCTTCATCTGGCAGCCGGCATCAAGGATCGTGCCGTTCCCATCTCGGCAGTTTCCTTCCTGGTGCTTTTAGTTGGTCCGGTGGTGCTGGCAAGGGTTGCGCATTCTGCGTGGCTTGCCACAATCCGGGCAGGG
>JBFHPX010000309.1:0-2941 GCA_041592575.1 Alcanivoracaceae bacterium | reverse complement strand
TTTTTCACCGCCAGCGTATCCGGGTGGGCATTGGTCACCATGACGATATGCCGGCCACTTTCCCGTAATGCGCGCAGGAAATCCTCGGCGCCGGGGCGATAGCAGATGCGGCTGCCAACATCACGCTTCAGTGAGGCGATATTCAGACCCAGCTCAGCACTCCAGAAATCCAGGCAATACCAGTTCAGGGTGCCCTGATGGCGATCGATCCATTCCTTGATCAGCCGATGGGCCTGATCATTCGGCAGACCGTTCACCTCGGCATATTTCTGCGGCACCAGCTGCTGCCAGAACCAGTTATCAAACGCCAGGTCCAGCAAAGTGCCGTCCATATCCAGCAATACGGTGTCGATATCATTCCAGGCGATCATTTTCCCAATGTCCTGCCAAGCCGGTAAGCTAACGCGCTCCAGTATGCCCGATCAGAAGAGACAGATCATGACCGACCGCCAATCCCTGCTCGATCCCGTTGCTGATATCGCCCGTCGCGCCGGCGCCGCCATTCTTGAGGTCTACAATGGCCCGGATTTCGACGTCGAGCGCAAGGGCGACAACTCGCCGCTGACCGCCGCCGACCTTGCCGCCCACAAGCTGATTGTCAAAGGGCTTAATGAGCTGACCCCGGACATCCCGGTGTACTCGGAAGAGTCAGAGGGCATCACCTGGGAAATGCGCCGTGACTGGCAGCGCTACTGGCTGGTGGATCCGCTTGATGGCACCAAGGAATTTATCAAGCGCAACGGCGAGTTCACCGTGAATATCGCCCTGATCGAACAGGGCGCGCCGGTGCTGGGCGTGGTGCATGTGCCGGTGATGGATGTGACCTATCTGGGCGGCGCCGGCATCGGTGCCTTCAAGGAAAGCGGAGGCAGCCGTGAAACCATTCAGGTGCGCAGCACTCCACCTCATGTTGTCGTCATGGTGGCCAGCCGCAGCCATGGCACGGACACCATTGCCGTGCTGGAAGGCTTGATCGGCCAGCGCCTTGGCCCGGTGGAGCTGACCAGCATGGGCTCGTCGCTGAAGTTGTGCCTGGTGGCCGAAGGTCGCGCCGACATTTATCCGCGTCTGGCGCCGACATCCGAGTGGGATACGGCTGCGGCCGATGCCGTGGTGCGCGCTGCCGGCGGTACCGTGGTCAACACAGCTTTCGAACCGCTGCAGTACAACAAGCCCGATATCCTCAACCCGCACTTTCTTGTGCTCGGCGCTGGCGTTGATACCTGGAAGTTTCTTGAGCCCGTGCTGAAATCGTAGCAGCGGTCGATTGACCGCGAACCAGACAAACTGACAGGGAGTACATCATGTTCACGCGCACCGATCTTGCTTTCACCAGCCACGGCATTACCTGCAAGGGTTACCTGTATATGCCGTCCGAAGCAAAAGGCCCGGTGCCCTGCGTGATCATGGGCCACGGCTTCGCCGCCACCCGCGAGTGCGGCATCGCGCCCTTTGCTGAAGCCTTCGCCACTGCCGGCTACGCCGCCTTCATGTTCGACTACCGCCACTTCGGCGCCAGCGGCGGCGAGCCGCGTCAGGTGCTGGTGCCGTCGCGGGAAGTGGAAGACTGGCTCTCTGCGATTGCTTTCGTGCGCAAGCTCGACGGCATCAAGCCGGATGCCATCGCCCTGTGGGGCACCTCGTTCGGCGGCGGCCTCGTCACCGTCGCTGCCGCGCGCGACGGCAACGTGCAGGCCATCATCGCCCAGTGCCCGATGATGGATGGTCTGGCGTCCGTGTTTGAAGTGATTCGTTATGCCGGTATCGGTCAGGTAATGAAGCTCAGTGCCCATGTCGCTCTGGATATCACCCGATCGCTGCTCGGCATGTCACCGCATTACATTGCTTCTGCCGGTCGTCCCGGTGAGGTGGCGGCGATGAGTGCGGCGGATTGTTATGACGGTTATCTCGCCTTGATTCCGGAAGGCGTGCCGAATCAGGTTGCTGCGCGGATTGCCGCCACACTGATGACGTTCCGCCCGGTGACGGAAGCGCACAAGGTGAACTGCCCGGCGCTGATCCAGATTTGTGAGAAAGATACGGTTGCTCCCGTGGCCGCAGCAGAAAAGGCCGCGAAGAAAATGAAGCGGGCGGAAGTGCGCCGCTATGAGATGGGGCACTTTGATATATATCAGGGGGGGGATCGGGAGAAGAGCGTGGCGGACCAGCTGGAGTTTCTAAGAAGAGCTTTGTCCGAGTAGGCGTTGAATTTTTCCGGCAACTAGGTCGTGAACTTTATAGTTTTTATGTCGGCGCTATTGTGAGAGAAGATGATTTTTTATTTATCCATTTTTATTTTTTGTGGTTTTTTTCGAAGGTGGTTGGTTGCTTCGAAGCGTTATCATTCTGCGTGGGCTGCTTTTATTATAAGTTTTGGAGCTGTCGGAAGTTTCCTTCTGTCTTTGGAGTATTTTTTGTTTCATCCAGTACTTTCTCGCCATGGAGATCCAATTGCGCCTTCAGACTTCTTTTTGATTTATTTTCAGGTATTTCTGTTAAGCGTTTAGCTGTCTATATTTATTGAGTGGCGTGCCAGAAAGGCCTTTTCAGCGAATGATATTCGTTGATGGCCATATTTTACTGGGTTGGCTTTTTATTACTAATTCATGCTTTTTCCGGATCTCTCTCCTTGCTCTAGTGACATCACTCTTATCTGCTCCTGCTCGTTAAACAGCCTGCTCCGTGCCGCATCAATCTGCCTTTCCTTGTCCGCCTCACTGATTCCGGTATTCGACAGAATCGCCTCCCGCTCCCGCAGCCAGCTATCTACCCGCTGCTGCCACTGCGCCCGCTCCTGATCCAGCTTCGCCAGTCGTTCGGCTGCCTCCCGGCCGACCAGGTTTTCGCGCATTTGCTGCAGGTTTGCCGGGTTGCCATCGGTTTCCTTCCATTCCTGCGTCAGCGTCTGCAAGTCCTGATAGCGGGTGATGTCACGCATTGA
>JBFHPX010000308.1:0-2959 GCA_041592575.1 Alcanivoracaceae bacterium | reverse complement strand
GTTGTATTTCAATCCGCGTACGGCGGAGCAGGGCCTGCCGGCTGACCGTATTGTCTGGTGGACTGGCAGCGAGCCGATGGTCCGTGCAGACGGCGCCAAGCGTCTGCAGGTGCAGGTCAGTGTCAGCCGTACCGAGATGAGTACCATCCAGATGGCCCGCGAGGTGCAGCCGGTCCAGGATCGTACCCTGTGGGGGCTGTCGCTGTATGACCTGCCGGTGGAGTCACAACAGACCTTTCGGGTGATCATGATGATTCCGCTTGGTGTGTTGCTGATACTGTTCCTGCGCAATCTGGTCGGCATGGAAACGCTGGGCACCTTCACCCCGGTGCTGGTGGCACTGGCATTCCGGGAAACCGATCTGCTCTGGGGGATTTTCCTGTTTACCGTGGTGACGGCACTGGGCCTGTCGCTGCGCTCCTATCTTGATCATCTGCGTCTGCAGCTGTTGCCTCGTCTGTCGGTGGTGCTGACCTTCGTGGTGGTGGCCATGACCCTGATCAGCGTGTTCGGCCATCGTATGGGGTTCGAGCGAGGGCTGTCAGTGGCACTGTTCCCGATGGTGATTCTGACCATGGTGATTGAGCGCCTGTCGATTGTCTGGGAAGAGCGCGGCGGGCCCCATTCGATGAAAGTGGCGTTTGGCACCATGGTGGCGGCAACGCTGGCGCACCTGCTGATGATCCGCGCCGAGCTGGTGTATTTCTTCTTCACTTTCCCCGGCGTGTTGCTGGTGCTGGTCAGTGTGATGTTGCTGATGGGGCATTACCGAGGCTACCGCCTCACCGAGCTGCGTCGCTTCCGTGCACTGGTAAAAGACCAGAGGGGCGGCTGACATGTGGCTGAAGACCTGGCGAGCGTTGCGACAGCGTGGCGTGCTTGGTATCAACCAGCGTAACTGCGAGCTGATTCTGCGCTATAACCAGCGCCATCTGTATCCGCTTGTGGACAACAAGCTGCTGACCAAGCAACGCGCCATCGCTGCCGGAATGCGGGTGCCGACGTTGTACGGTGTCATCGAGACCGAACGTGATATCGCCGGTCTCGGTTCACTGCTGTCCGGGCATCGCGACTTTGTTATCAAGCCGGCTCAGGGGGCTGGTGGTGACGGCATTATCGTGATTGCTGACCGGTTCGGTGAGTACTGGCGCACTGCCTCCGGCAAGCTGATGACACTGGATGATCTCGAGTTTCATATCTCCGGCATTCTTTCCGGCATTTACTCGCTCGGCGGCCACCGTGATGTGGCCTTGATCGAGTACCGGGTGCAACCGGACAGCGTGTTTTCGGCGATCAGTTATGAAGGTGTTCCGGATATCCGCATCATCGTGCTGTGCGGCTACCCGGTGATGGCGATGCTGCGCCTGCCAACCCGGCAAAGTCAGGGCAAGGCCAATCTGCATCAGGGCGCTATCGGCGTTGGCGTCGATCTGGCCACCGGGATCACCCTTGGCGGCACCTGGCATAACCTGCGTATCGAGCGGCATCCGGATACCGCTAACCCGGTTTCCGGGGTGCAGTTGCCGTATTGGGAGGAGTTCCTGCAGCTGGCCAGCCAAAGCTATGAGCTGACCGGTCTGGGCTACCTTGGTGTTGATCTGGTTCTGGACCGCGACGCCGGGCCAATGATTCTCGAACTGAATGCCCGGCCCGGTCTGAACATCCAGATTGCCAACGATGCCGGTCTGATGGCTCGTTGCCGGGGGGCAGAACAGGAGATGGAGCGCTGCCGGCTGTCTGGTGAGACCAGCACCGCAGAACACAGGATTCTTTTCTGCCAGCAACACTTTTACGGGGCATCAGGGCACTGAAATTTGCAGACCGAGAGCCGCAGTAGCGCTATCATGCTGCATCCCGGCATCCGAGTACGCACCATAATGGTGCATACTCGGATTTGATGCTCCATTATGGGGCGTCCCTGCGGGCAAACTCGCCCGCCTGGGCTGCAAATGCGACTGTTTCGCTGGCACGCATCTTGCTCAATTGCATTCAACTCCCAGCCCGGACAATTCACCGGGATGGGTAAACTCACGCTGTTCCGGGAGGACGCGCAATCATGACTGGCAGAACTATCGGTTTGATCAAAGAGCACGACGTCAAGTGGGTGGACCTGCGGTTCACCGACAGCCACGGTAAAGAACAGCACGTCACCTACCCGGCGGCTGACGTTAACGAAGACTTCTTCGAAGACGGCAAGATGTTTGATGGCTCCTCTATCCAGGGCTGGAAGCACATCAACGAGTCCGACATGATCCTGATGCCGGATGATTCGTCTTCCGTCATGGATCCGTTCTCTGATGTCAGCACCGTGATCGTGCGCTGCAATATCGTCGAGCCGGCCACCATGCAGGGCTACGACCGTGACCCGCGCTCCATCGGCAAGCGTGCCGAGGAATACCTGAAGTCCACCGGCATTGCCGACTCCGCCCTGTTCGGCCCGGAGCCGGAATTTTTCGTATTTGATGGCGTCAAGTGGAGCTCTGGCATGAGTGGCCAGATGTATCAGATCCACTCCGAAGAGGCCGCCTGGGTGTCCGGCGACGACTTCGAGCGTGCCAACAGCGGCCACCGTCCGCGCGTCAAGGGCGGCTACTTCCCGGTTCCGCCGGTGGACAGCCTGCACGACCTGCGTGCGGCCATGTGCGCAGCGATGACCCAGATGGGCCTGCGCGTTGAGGTGCACCACCACGAAGTGGCCACCGCGGGCCAGTGTGAAATCGGCGTTGGCGCCAACACCCTGGTGAAGAAGGCTGACGAAGTTCAGATCCTCAAGTACTGCGTACATAACGTTGCCCACGCCTATGGCAAAACCGCTACCTTCATGCCGAAGCCGCTGATTGGCGATAACGGTTCGGGTATGCACGTGCACCAGTCCCTGAGCAAGGACGGCAAGAACCTGTTTGCCGGTGATGTCTACGGTGGCCTGTCTGAAACCGCACTGTTCTACATTGGCGGTATC
>JBFHPX010000307.1:0-2959 GCA_041592575.1 Alcanivoracaceae bacterium | reverse complement strand
GATGTGTTCACCGGTGAAATTTCGGCGATTGAACCGGGCGTCGATTCAACCACCCGTAACTTCAATGTTCAGGCCACCTTCCGTAACGATGAACAGAAGCTGCGCCCGGGCATGTTTGCCCGCATCAGCATCCGTCTGGCGGATTCCGAACAGGTGGTGGTGGTGCCGCGCACAGCGATTCAGTTCGCGCCCTATGGCAACTCGGTTTACGTGATTACCGAGAAAGAAGAAGCCGTGGAGCACGGCGCTGACATTGAAAGCGAGAGCGCCGAAGAGAACAAAGAGCCAACCCTGATCGTCAAGCGTCGCTTCGTCAAAACCGGCAGCGAGCGCGGCGATCTGGTCGCGGTCATCGATGGCCTGAAGGCGGGCGAGCGCGTTGCCACCAGCGGCCTGCTGAAGCTGCGCAATGACGCCAATGTCATTATCAATAACGAGATCGAGCCGTCTGCCGAAGCCGATCCGCGTCCTGACAACTCCTGAGGTCGGGTATGAACTTTACCGAGATATTTATTCGCAAACCGGTACTGGCCACCGTGGTCAGTCTGGTGATCCTGTTACTTGGCCTGCGCGCCGCGTTCGAGCTGAACGTGCGCCAGTATCCGCAGCTGCAAAATGCGGTGGTTACCGTCACCACCGTCTACGTTGGCGCCGACGCCAATCTGATTCAGGGCTTTATTACCACGCCGCTGGAACAGGAAATCTCCAGCGCCGACGGCATTGATTACCTGACCTCCACCTCCGTGCAGGGCGCTTCGGTGATCCAGGCCTTCATCCGGCTGGATTACGACCCCAACGAAGCGCTGACGCAGATTGTCGCAAAAGTGAACAAGATGCGCAGCCAGCTGCCGCAGGAATCGGAATCGCCAACGGTGGAACTGGCGGTGGGGGATACCATTTCCGCCATGTATCTGTCGTTCTCGTCGGAAGTGCTGGATAACAACCAGATCACCGATTACATCGTCCGGGTGATTCAGCCAAAACTGACCACCGTACCGGGTGTGCAGCGCGCGCAGATTCTTGGAGATCGTACCTTTGCCATGCGCATCTGGCTGCAACCGGACCGGATGGCCGCGCTCGGCATCACGCCCAGTGATGTCTATGGCGCCCTGCAAGCCAACAACGTGCTGTCCGCGGTCGGTTCCACCAAGGGCAGCATGATCGGCGTTGACCTGACCGCCGCCACCGACCTGAACAGCGCCGAGCAGTTCCGCCAGCTGGTGGTGCGCGCCAGCGACGACGCCATTGTCCGCCTGGCCGATGTCGCCGAGATTGAACTGGGCTCGGAATCCTACGCCACCTCCGTGTCGTTCAACGGCCGTCAGGCCACCTTTATGGGCATCAACGTTGCCCCGGATGCCAACGCGCTCGATGTGATCGGTGCAGTGCGGGTGGTGCTGGAAAACGAAATTTTCCCGCAGCTGCCGGAAGGTTTGACCGGCGATATTCCCTACGACAGCACCGGCTATATCGAGGACTCCATCAACGAGGTGATCAAGACCATCATCGAGGCGATCATCATCGTCATTATCGTGATCTACGGTTTCCTCGGTTCAGTACGTTCGGTATTGATTCCGACCGTGGCAGTGCCGCTGTCGATGATCGGCGCGCTGTTTCTGATGCTGCTGATGGGTTTCTCAATCAACCTGCTGACATTGCTGGCCATGGTGCTGGCGATCGGTATCGTCGTCGATGACGCCATTATCGTGCTGGAGAATATTCACCGGCATATCGAAGACGGCATGGAACCGATGGATGCAGCCATTCGCGGCGCCCGTGAGCTGGCCTGGCCGGTGGTGGCCATGACCACCACGCTGGTGGCGGTGTATCTGCCGATTGGTTTTCTCGGTGGCCTGACCGGCACGCTGTTTGTCGAGTTCGCCTTCTCGCTTGCTGGCGCGGTGCTGCTGTCCGGGATTATCGCTTTGACCTTGTCGCCGATGATGTGCGCCAAGCTGCTGAAAGCACACCCGCATGGCGAAGGCAAAACCGGTGTCGAGGCCTGGCTGGACGAGAAGTTCACCATCTTGCAGCACAGCTACCAGCGCAAGCTGCACAGTGCGCTGGACGAGAAACAGGTGATTCTGGTGTTCGGCCTGATCGTGCTGGCAAGCTGTTACTTCCTGTTTATCTCCACCCCGAACGAGCTGGAACCGCAGGAAGACCAGGGCTTCGTGCTGGCCATTGCCGAAGGTGATCCCGGCATGACACTGGATTATCTGGAGACCTACACCCGGCAGATGAACACCATTGCCGAAGACCTGCCGGAAGTGGAGAACCTGTTCCT
The DNA here is from genome assembly GCA_041592575.1 of Alcanivoracaceae bacterium. Classification (GTDB taxonomy): domain Bacteria; phylum Pseudomonadota; class Gammaproteobacteria; order Pseudomonadales; family Alcanivoracaceae; genus PGZG01. The sequence goes on along the minus strand of JBFHPX010000307.1, from coordinate 672 downwards.
GCTGAACGGTATCGGCGGGACAGGGGCGGCCACCAACAGCGCCTTCGCCGGCTTCGTGCTGAACTCGTGGAACGAGCGTGATCGCAACACCATGTCAGTGCAGCAATCAATCGACCAGAAACTGTCGCAAATTGCCGGCGTGCAGCTGTTCAGCTTTGTGCCACCGTCACTGCCCAGCGCCGGCGGCGGCCCCCCGGTGCAGTTCGTGATCGGCTCCACCGAGTCTGCAGAGAACCTGATCGAGCTGGCCGATGAAATCCTGATGCGGGCCTATGGCAGTCGCAAGTTCATCTTTATCGACAAGGATCTGAAGATCGACAAGCCGCGAACGGATGTGCTGATTGATCGCGAAAAGGCGGCGACCCTCGGCATCAGCATGCAGCAGATCGGTCTGGAACTGGGCGCCATGCTGTCCGGCGGCTTCGCCAATCGGTTCTCGCTGGAGAACCGTTCCTACAAGGTGATTCCGCAGGTGCAGCGCAGCGATCGCCTGACCGCCTCGCAGCTTGAGCAGTACTACATCCGCACCGGCGCCGGCGATCTGATTCCGCTGTCGACCATTGTCAGCCTGCGCGAGATGGTGGAGCCGCAGCAGTTAAAGCGCTTCCAGCAGCTGAACGCAGTGACACTTTCCGGCGTACCGCGTCCGGATGTGCCGCTGGGTGATGCACT
>JBFHPX010000306.1:0-2982 GCA_041592575.1 Alcanivoracaceae bacterium | reverse complement strand
GAGGATCTGTATCAGTACGGCCTGCGAGCGGCGGCGGCCGGTCAGTTCGAGGCTGGCCTGGCGGCCTTGTTGCAGATGCTGCGCGATCATCGCGACTTCGGTGACGGGCTGGCCCGAGCCGCGTTGCTCAAGGTGTTTGACTGCCTGCCCAAGGGTGATCCGCTGGCCAGCGAATACCGTCGGAAGATGTTCAATTATTTGCATTGATCCGCGACTTTGGAGCGGCGTGCCGAACCAGCATGGTGCGCCGTTGTTGCACCGAAAATGGGCCGGTGGCCACCAGAGTGCATTTAAATGGTGCATTTTGCTGGTTTTTTGCTCCTCGAATTCACTTAACCAGCTGAAATTACAGCATTCCTGATCTGGCCCGCATTCTGCATGCTCCAGAGCGGTGCATGGTGCCGACACGGTTCGGCGTTGGTGCAACGGCAGCCGCTATTCAGGAGACAGACAGATGAAAATGATCACCGCTGTGATCAAGCCCTTCAAGCTCGACGAAGTTCGCGATGCGCTGGCGGAAATCGGCATTCAGGGCATGACCATTACTGAAGTGAAAGGGTTTGGCCGGCAGAAGGGGCATACCGAGCTGTATCGAGGTGCCGAGTATGTGGTCGATTTCGTTCCCAAGGTGAAGCTTGAGCTGGCCGTCCGCGATGAGCAGGTGGATGCGGCTGTCGAAGCTATTATCCGATCCGCCGGCACCGGCAAGATTGGTGACGGCAAGATCTTTATCTCTGCACTTGAGCAGGTGGTCCGTATCCGCACCGGTGAAACCGGCGGCGAAGCGATCTGAGGAATCCGAACATGAAACTTTTCAGCAAATCCTTTCTGCTGGCGGCACTGCTGTGCCCGACATTGGCGTTCGCCGACGAAATGAACGGTGCCGACACCGCATGGATTCTTACCAGTACTGCGCTGGTCCTGTTTATGACGCTGCCGGGACTTGCCTTGTTCTATGGTGGTCTGGTCCGCGCCAAGAATGTACTTTCTGTGTTGATGCAGTGCTTTGCCATCGCCTGTGGTGCATCGTTGCTGTGGCTGGTTGTGGGCTATTCGCTGGCCTTCACTGATGGGGGTAGCGTCAATGCTTTCATTGGTGGTCTGGACCATGTCTTTTTCAGTGGTATTGATCGTGAATCGGTGACCGGTACCTTGCCGACAGCATTGCATGGTTTGTTCCAGATGACCTTTGCCATTATTACCCCGGCGCTGATCGTCGGTGCCTTTGCAGAGCGCATGCGTTTCGGTGCCATGTTTGCGTTCTCAATGCTTTGGTTATTGTTGGTCTACGTGCCGATCTGCCATTGGGTCTGGGGTGGTGGTTGGCTGGCGCAGCTTGGCTTGTTTGATTTTGCCGGCGGCACGGTGGTGCATATCACCGCCGGTGTGGCGGCGTTGGTGGCGGCACTGGTTCTGGGTCGCCGCAACGGATTTCCCGGCGCAGCGATGAAACCCCACAACATGACCATGACGGTGATGGGTGCGGGTATGCTCTGGGTGGGCTGGTTCGGTTTTAACGGTGGCTCCGCCGTCGCGGCGGATGGCAACGCCGCCATGGCAATGCTGGTGACACATATTTCTGCGGCGGCCGGTTCGTTGGCGTGGATTGCACTGGAGTGGAAGAAGTTCGGCAAGCCGTCGGCGCTGGGTATTGCCACTGGTATGGTTGCAGGTCTTGGCACCATCACGCCGGCATCCGGATTTGTTGGTCCGGCGGCGGCGCTGGTGATTGGTCTGGTGGCAGGTGTGGTTTGCTTCTATGCCGTGCTGCTGATCAAGCAGCGACTGAAAATTGATGATTCGCTGGATGTGTTCCCGGTGCACGGAGTGGGCGGTATGTTGGGCACGCTGGCAGCAGGGGTGTTTGCTTCCACCGAGCTCGGCTTGTTTTCCGGTTACGGCTTTGCGTTTGATCATTACAGCATGCTCGATCAGGTCGGGGTTCAGGCTATTGGTGTGATGGCGACAGTGCTCTACACAGCGCTGGTCACCTGGATTATCTTGCGGCTGGTTGGTCTGTTCACGGCACTGCGCGTGACTCCGGAAGAAGAATCTCAGGGTCTGGATATTGCCCTGCATGAAGAGCGTGGTTACGACCTCTGACCCGGCTTCAAGGCCTGACAGAAACGCCCGCCGGCATGGACGCCGGCGCTATTGCCATGATTCCGGCCTTTCTATAAGGTACGGGACGTTTCGAACGCTCGTTTGAACTGGGTTGGATCGTTGTAAAGACGGCCACCGGCACATGACGGGTCATGACAACAATATGAGGAGACATATCCATGAGTCAGGAATTTCTGTCTGAAGGCTGGTTCGCCATGGTTAAAGCCAAGCGTGACGAAGCCGGCAATATTGAAGCCCCGGCGGCGCTGGCTGATCTGGTTATCAACGTCACCATCACCGGTGGTTCGGTTGATAAAGCCATGTCACTGGTAGGCGGCATGCTGGAAGAAGGTCATCACCCGAATGCACCGACCACGATGATTCTGCCGGCTGATCTGGCCAAGCGCATTTTCATCCAGGGCGACCAGTCTGCTGGTATGCAGGGTTTCATGACCGGTCAGATCCGCATTGAAGGCGACATGAGCAAGCTGATGGCGCTGCAGACTGCCCAGCCGACTGCTGCGCAGATGGAGCTGATGAAGAAAATTGCTGCTGAAACTGCCTGAGTTTCCGTGAGCAATAAAAAAGGGCCTTTTGGCCCTTTTTTATTGTCTGGTCGTTGCGGTTCTCTCTCAGGCCAGTCGGGTCGTCAATGACAGCCGTTGTTCAGGTTGGCGCTGTTCCTTGCGTACCCGGCCTGGTGAGTGTCCGGTCCAGCCACGAAACGCCTTGGTAAAACTGGCCTGATCGCTGTAGCCGAGTTTCTCGGCGATATCGGCAATGCTGAAATCGGTGTCACGCAGGTAATGCATGGCGAATTTCAGTCTCGCCTGATTGCGAAGCTGGGAGAAAGACTCGCCGCCGGCGGCCAGATAGCGG
>JBFHPX010000305.1:0-2986 GCA_041592575.1 Alcanivoracaceae bacterium | reverse complement strand
GCCCTGGGCAGCGGCCCGGTGGATGCTGCGTTCCGTGCCATCGAGTCGATCGTCAGCAGCGGTACCGAGTTGCAATTGTATTCCGTCAACAACATCACCAGCGGCACGGATGCGCAGGGCGAAGTGACTGTGCGTCTGGAGAAGGGCGGCCGCATCGTCAACGGGCAGGGTGCGGACACCGATATCGTGGTGGCATCGGCCAAGGCCTATGTGAACGCCTTGAACAAGGCGCTGCAGCCGCCGGTGCGCGAACATCCGCAGCTGGGCGATGTCTAGTCCGGCGCTGCCGGTGTACGGCTGATCGGGAGGGCGTGCAGGTGAGCGAACTGCAGGCGCAGTATCTACAAGCCATGGGTATCGATGTCTGGCGGTTGCGTGTGCCGGATGTCGCTGCCGGCAGTGACGCGCGCGAGTTATCAGTTGCAGCGAGCTCACTGGTCGAGCCGCTGCCGACGCCGGAGCATGTTGGTTGGGAATCCTTGCAGCAACTGGTTTCCAGCTGCGTTCGTTGTGAATTGCATCGCACCCGGACCCAGACGGTGTTCGGTGTCGGTAATCGTGCGGCCGACTGGCTGGTCATCGGCGAGGCGCCGGGTGCGGAGGAGGATGCGCGCGGCGAGCCTTTCGTCGGGCGTGCGGGGCAGTTGCTGGATGCGATGCTCAAGGCGGTTGGTCTGGATCGATCCCAGGCCTATATCGCCAATATCCTGAAATGCCGGCCACCGAATAATCGTGACCCTCAGGCCAATGAGGTTGCGCAGTGCGAGTCTTACCTGCAGCAGCAGATTGCCCTGATTCAACCGCGGCTGATTCTGGCAGTGGGCCGCGTGGCCGCGCACAACCTGCTCAAGACCGATCTGCCGCTGGCGCGCCTGCGCGGACAGATGCACCGTTATGGTGAAATGCAGATCCCCGTTGTCGTCACCTACCACCCGGCATATCTGCTGCGCAGCCCTGCTGACAAGCGCAAGGCCTGGGAGGATCTGCAGCGCGCGCAGCGTATCTATCTCGACGGGCGAGCCGGGTCGTCATGAGTGCCATTCTGAAGTCCGCGGGGGGGCTGTTTCGCCCGTTCACCGAGGATGATCTCGCCGAGATCATGGAGATCGAGCGACGGGCCTATCCGTATCCCTGGACGCACGGCATTCTCCGTGACTGTCTGCGGGTCGGCTATGCATGCTGGTTGTATGAGGTCGCCGGGGTCATTCACGGCTATGGTGTGATGAGCGCCGCCGCCGGCGAGGCGCACATTCTGAATCTCTGTGTGCGTCCGGAATCGCAGGGCCAGGGGTTGGGGCGGAAGATGATGCTGCATTTCATCGCGCTGGCCAGTCGTCATGGCGTCGATACCCTGCTGCTGGAAGTGCGCCCATCCAACCCGGCGGCGCTGGCCTTGTATCAGGACCTTGGCTTCAACGAAGTCGGGGTGCGCAAAGACTACTATCCGGCCGAGCAGGGCCGTGAAGACGCGCTGATCCTGGCTCTGGCGATCACCTGACTGGTGGCGTAATGATTTTCGACATGTTTGATTTCTCGACAATACGGGCGTCGCTGGATTCTGCCGTATTTAATCCAGTAATATGCTGTTTATATTAGTTAATTTAATGATTTCGCGGCATTGGCTGTTTCCTGGTACGTCGGTATTTCTTACGCCTGCGAACTGTGTCCATTGTGTGTAAGCCGTAGATCAATGATAAATATGGAGATTAATCTGTTTGCCAGCGCGGGCATGGTACTTGCACTATAATTTGGCAATTGAGCGATTTCTTTTAATGTCAGAGTCAGCGCCACCGAGCGGTTCAGGGTGGCCAGGTTGGGGGAGTTTTACTACATGAAAAAACTAACAAAACTGGTTTTCATTTTGGCCCAGTTGGGTCTGGTAGGCGCGGTGCATGCAGCCAGCGTGTCACTCAGTCCGGCATCGCAGACAGTTGCGCCGTCCACCACGGTGAGTTTCGATGTGAACCTGGATTTCACCGGCACCCCGGTGATCAGTGGCTGGTTCAATCTGAGCTATGACACCAGCATCCTGGATCTGATCAGCTTCAGCTACGGCAGCAACACCTTTGGCGTGTCTACCCTGGCCGTGAATACGTCCACCGATGGTTTGGTGCAGGGTATCGGTTTCGCCGGCTCGGTATCGGGTGCTGGCACGCTGGGTACTGTCACCTTCAATACCACCGGTCTTGGAACCGCCAACCTGAACACGGCTGCCGTTTCCGGTTTCTACAACGGTTCGAGCTATGTAGCCACGACCTATGGCGGCGCCTTGGTTGAGGTTGCCGAAATCTCCGAAGTGCCGGTGCCGGCAGCTGCATGGCTGATGGGTAGCGGTCTTGCCGCGTTGGGCCTGGGTTTCCGCCGCCGTAACGCATAAGCCATTTGCAATACCCCCAAAAGCGGCGCCTGGCGCCGCTTTTTTTATGGCCCGGCGTTACTCCAGCGTATGATCAGTTACAATGCCGGCGTTGTTCATCGCTGAATAAAATCCTATGACTGACCTGCTCCGCGAAGTGGCTCGCCGCCGCACCTTTGCCATCATTTCCCATCCCGACGCGGGTAAGACCACGCTGACCGAAAAGCTGCTGCTGTTCGGCGGCGCGATCCAACTCGCCGGTACCGTTAAGGGCCGCAAGGCCGCGCGGCATGCCACCTCCGACTGGATGGAGCTGGAGAAGCAGCGCGGCATCTCGATAACATCCTCGGTCATGCAGTTTCCGTACAAGGACAGCATGATCAATCTGCTGGACACGCCGGGCCACGAAGACTTTTCCGAAGACACCTACCGGACCCTGACCGCGGTCGATTCAGCGCTGATGGTGATCGACGTCGCCAAAGGTGTGGAGGATCGCACCATCAAGCTGATGGATGTGTGTCGCCTGCGCGATACGCCGATCATGACCTTCATCAACAAGCTCGACCGCGAGGGCCGCGAGCCGATTGACCTGCTGGACGAAGTCGAGTCGGTGCTCAAGATTCAATGTGC
>JBFHPX010000304.1:0-2994 GCA_041592575.1 Alcanivoracaceae bacterium | reverse complement strand
GGCACCCGCAAGGCGGTACATGCGGTTAACCACAAGGTGCTAAAGGGCCTCAATGACGCGCAGCTGAAGGGCTTCATGGAGCATTACTCGCCGATTGTCCGGCAGCGCTGATTCCCTGTTTCTTGCACAATTGAACGGTGTTTTGCTGCACAAACCGGAGTGAGTATCAGGTCTGGATGATCTCCAGCATGAGGATGCCACAATGAAAACTGCAGCAATCGCCGTTCTTTCCGCCGCCAGCACGGTGGCCGCCGGAGTCGCGGGCTACGGACTCTATCAGGCCGGCGCCAGTCAGGCCCGGAGCCACGTCGTTACCCACCCCGTTGCCGAGCCACTGACTGAGGAGCAGATCTTTGAAGCCCGGGTTCAGGCTGCGGTGGCCGTCGCGCTTCAGGCCCGAGAGGTCGCGCCCCCTCCAGTGGCGACCGTGGCCAGTGTGCCGGCAACGCCGGTGGCAGTCACTGGCAGCATTACCGTTCATAGCGGCTCGACTGCGCCGGCGCGTGCCCGGGTACTGCATGTGGAACCGATCAGTTCCTTCTGGCAGGAGCCTCGTGAAGTCTGCCAGTGGGTGACAGTCCAGAAACCGGTGCGGGTACAGCAGGATGACCGCATCGCCCGTACTTTGCTTGGTGCGGCGGCCGGAGGCTTGCTTGGTAACCAGATCGGTGGAGGCAGTGGCAAGCAAGTCGCCACCGTGATTGGTGCACTGGCCGGCGCCCAGGTTGGCAGCCAGACCGCTGATCGTACCCCGCGTACTGTCAGCACCACCGAACAGCAGTGCAGTACAGTGATGGAAAGTCGTAGCCGGGCCAACGGCTATCTGGTGTCTTACGAGTATCAGGGCCAGATTGACACCATTCGTACCAGTCGTGAGCCGGGTGCGTATTTGCCGGTGGAAAACGGACGGGTAGTATTCTGACTCTCGACTCCCCCAGGAGCGGCTGACCGGTTGCGAAAGTGTTTCGCCGCCGCACTGCCGCTCCTGCGGGATATGTCAGTTCTTCAGCTTGTAGCCGCTCAGGAACATCCAGCGAATCGTCGCCAGACAGCCCAGCAAAAATGCAATGATCATGGTCACACTGACGCCGACGCTGACATCGGCGACACCGTAAAAGCTCCAGCGGAACGCACTGATCAGATATACCACCGGATTGAACAAGGTAATGGTTTGCCACAGCGGTGGAAGCATGCTGATCGAGTAGAAACTGCCGCCAAGAAACGTCAGCGGCGTGACGATAAGTGTTGGCACGATTTGCAGTTTCTCCCAGCCGTCCGCCCAGATGCCGATGATAAAGCCGAACAGGCTGAAACTGACCGAGGTCAGTACCAGAAACATCAGCATCCAGAACGGGTGCTCCACGGTAAACGGCACGAACAGCCGCGCGGTGAACAGGATCAGGATACCGAGCAGGATCGATTTGCTGGCAGCGGCGCCAACATAGCCAATGACAATCTCCAGCCAGGAAACAGGTGCAGACAGCACTTCATAGATAGTGCCGGAATAGCGAGGCATATAGATGCCAAAGGATGCGTTGCTAATGCTTTCGGTAAGCAGCATCAGCATGATCAGGCCGGGAACGATGAAGGCGCCGTAACTGATGCCGTCGATCTCAGTCATTCGCGAACCAATCGCTGCGCCGAACACCACAAAGTAGAGCGAGGTCGAGATTACCGGGGAGGCGATACTCTGTAGTAAGGTGCGAAATGCGCGAGCCATTTCGAACCGGTAAATCGCCTGAATGGCATGCCAGTTCATGCGCTTTCCCTCACCAGATTGACAAAAATCTCCTCCAGTGAGCTCTCCTCGGTATGCAAATCCCGAAAGTCGATGCCCTCACGATTCAGTCCGCGTAACAGCTCGGCAATGCCGGTGCTGTCACTCTGGGTGTCAAAGGTGTAGCTGATCTGAAGGCCGTCCTCGCTCAGCGTTAGCGGGTAATGTGATAATGCCGCTGGTACCGTAGCAATCGGATTCTGTAACTGCAGGGTCAGCTGCTTGCGGCCAAGCTTGCGCATCAGTGTCTGTTTCTCCTCTACCAGGATGATCTCGCCCTTGCGGATCACGCCGATCCGATCCGCCATTTCCTCCGCCTCCTCGATATAGTGAGTGGTGAGAATGATGGTGACACCCTGATCACGCAGTTCACGCACCATTTGCCACATATCGCGGCGCAGCTCGACATCAACCCCGGCGGTGGGCTCGTCCAGAAACAGGATGGCCGGTTCGTGCGACAGTGCCTTGGCGATCATCACTCGCCGCTTCATGCCACCGGAAAGGGTCATGATGCGACTGTCGCGCTTGTTCCACAGCGACAGGGTTTTCAGAATGCGTTCGAGATAGGCCGGGTCCGGCGCTTTGCCAAACAGGCCACGGCTGAAGTTGACAGTTGCCCAGACGGATTCGAAGGCATCGCTGGTCAGCTCCTGTGGCACCAGACCAATGCAACTGCGGGCAGCGCGATAGTCGCGTACCACATCATGGCCGTCTGCCAGCACGCTGCCCTCGCTCGGGTTGACGATGCCGCAGATGGTGCTGATCAGGGTGGTCTTGCCGGCGCCATTGGGGCCAAGCAGGGCAAAGATTTCACCGCGACGGATATCCAGGCTGATGTTGTTCAGCGCCCGGAATCCGTCGGCGTAGGTCTTGCTCAGGTTTGCAATCCGGATAACCGCGTCCACACCGTCGTCCACACAGCGCCCCGCAGGGCGGAAGCCGGATTGTGGCTTACTTGATCATTTTTCGCATCATCTCAACGCGATCCTTGTAGGGTGCGTAGCGCAGCGGGATATCCAGCCAGTTGCTGGTCTTCAGGATGCTGCGGGCGTGCGAGAAGGTGTCGAACGATGTCTTGCCGTGATAGGCGCCCATGCCGCTTTCGCCGACGCCGCCGAATGGCATATGGGCGTTGGCGACATGCATCACCGTATTGTTGATACAGCCACCGCCAAACTGGGTGTTGGCGAGCACGTCGCGCTCCACCTCTTCACTGC
>JBFHPX010000303.1:0-3027 GCA_041592575.1 Alcanivoracaceae bacterium | reverse complement strand
GCTCAGCCAGCGCCGGGGAGTTCCAGACCACGCTCAACTCAAACTCACTGTTGCGACGCCGCAATGGATAATGCCGCGCGGACTGCCCCTGCCAACTGGCATCCTCGATGGTCTCGCCACCGACCTGCAGCTCGTCGGCAACCCGGTTTTCCAACCGCCAGGCGCGGAGCGGCAACACCTTGAGCATGCGCAGCAGCTGCGCCAGCTCCGCAGGCTGTGTCAACCGGCCGCCCTGTTCGCCGGGGCGCAATGTCCTCCGGATCATGGTTTTCAGATAATCGAGACTGTATTCAAGCCGACGCCAGGTCCATAACGGCCCGGTCAGAAGAATGGTCAACAAGGCCGCCCCCGGCGACCACCACAACTGCGCCGACCGCAGCAGCACCATGCTGAGCAGCAAGCCAGCCAGCATCAGCGCCGCCAGCATCGGCACCCCCCAGCGCGGCGCGCAGAACGGCAGCCAAAGCGGCGCCATCATTGCCACCATCAGACTGATCATCACTGACATCAGCAGCGGCGCGTCGCGAATCAGCCGCTCCTCCAGCAGCGCACTAAGCACCCGGGCGTGTATCTCGACGCCGGGCATGCGCAGGTCTTGCGCCAACGGCGTGCGAAACAGATCTCCAAGCCCCTCGGCGCTGGTCCCCACCAGCACAATCCGGTTGTCCAGCAGCTGTGGCGGCACCCGCCCATCAATCACATCGGCTGCGGAGACCCTCGGATAATCGCCGCGACTGAACGGAATCCGCCGCAGGTACTCGCGAACATTCTGCCGGGCGCCACTTTCTCCGCGCTGGCGGCGCTGAAATTGCTGCGCCAGTGCCGGCTTCTCATCCTCAAGTATGGCCAGCGCGATATGGGGCCAGAATGCCTGGGCAACACCGGAGCGAAGCCACAGACTGCGCACCACGCCATCACTGTCCTGAACCAGATCAACATGGCCCAGCCGGTGCGCTGACTCGGCAAACTGTCGCCAGGGCAACGCCTCAACCAGCTGGCCGCCGCGCAGCTGCTCGACATGTACCGGCAGATATACGCGGCCGTGCCTGGCGATGGCATCCGCCAACGTCTGGTCACTCCCCGGACGCAGGCTGTCCTGCTCCGCCAACATGACGTCATAGAGGACCGCCCGGGCTCCCTGCTCATTCAGGCGATCAATCAGACGAGCGTGCAGGGAGCGATCCCAGGGCCAGCGACCCAGTTGGCGAAGGCTGAAGTCATCAATGGTCACCAGCAGAATGCCCGGCTCTGGCTCTGCCGGGAGCGCAGTTGAAAGGGTGTCATACAGGCGCCGGTCAAATGGTGCCAGGGCCCCGGTTAGCACCATCACGGCACAGAACAAGCCAAGCAGCAAGGTCAGGCCCAGATGCTCAAGATGAAAACGATGCAGATGATGATGTCGTAGCAGCGGATCGGTCACCGACGGAGTCCCTTCCGGTTCAGACAAATTCCTTATCTATGCTGAACCGGGAGGGATTGCAATGTCTTAATTCCTGATGGCCCGCTGACAACCGACTAAAGGGTGGTGTTCAGGGCCTCAAGACGATAACCATGCTGATACACGGTCTTTATCCTGTAGCCATTCTCCGGGCGGATATGCAGGCTACGACGAATACGGCTGACATGAACATCGACGGTACGGGATTCGATCGGCGTCATGATGCCCCAGACCTTTTCCAGCAGATGGCCGCGGGACAGCAACTTGCCAACATTCTGGAACAGGTAGCAGGCCAGCTCGAAGTCCTTGTCGGTCAGTTTGGTGGGCTCGCCAGCAACCAGAATAGTGCGCCGCGCCCTGTCAACCTGCCACGGACCGAGAGTAAAAGCTTCTTCCTGATGGGCATCTTCAATGCCGGCGCGACGACCCAACGCCGCAATCCGGGCGAGCAGCTCGGCCTGCTTGACCGGTTTGACCATGTAATCATCAGCGCCCTTGCCCAGCGCGCCAACAATCGAGGCCTCGTCATCGCGCTGGGTAGCAAACAGCACCGGAATCCGGTTGCCGGCGCCGCGCACCTCTTCAAGCACACTGACCCCGGACATGTCCGGCACTTCCCAGTCGAGCAGCAACAGGTCAAAGCTGTCGCGGCGCAACAAAGTCATGAGCTCGCGGCCGTTGCCGCAATGGGAGCAGGTGTGGCCAGCGTCGGTCAGCCAGTGGCGGACCAGCTCAGCCTGAGCGGGATCATCTTCCAGATAGGCAATTCGCACGCGATCTCTCCATGACCGGAAGCAGGACAGGCTGGCCTCCACAGACAGCGCGGGACTACTCAACTCCGCCTTGCAAAGGCCGGCCGTGAGTGAAGCTTAGTCGGCATAGCCTGACGTCGCTGGAAAACATTGTAAAATGAGTTCACTGATAACTGCCCCGAAACCACCACGCCGGTCAAAACAGGCTGCGATTGCAGCCGTTTTATCTACAACCCCTGCCGAAACACCGATTCTCAGGCGTTGCCGGTGGACGCTATGCGCGCAAAACCGCTATTATTCGCGGCCCGGCGACCGTGCCGGGCTCCAGATTTCTGCACCCGTAGCTCAGCTGGATAGAGTACTGCCCTCCGAAGGCAGGGGTCACAGGTTCGAATCCTGTCGGGTGCGCCAGACAAAACCGGGCCGCGGTGCGGCCCGTGATTGAGCAACCGTATAGTGAGACGGCAGAAATACGGGCCGTCCGGACCCGAAGCTCCCCCGCAACCAGGGTCTTGAGACCCGGGACAGTAGTCCCGCCGCTCTTGAGTACACCCTACACCAATGATACACAGCACTATCCCAAACGATCGTAGTGAGGCCCCATGGACACGATATGGCTCTGGGTAGGTTTTAACATATTCGTCCTCGCGCTTCTGGCGCTTGATCTTGGCGTACTTCACAAGGAACAGAAGCAGATTACGGTGCGTCATGCCCTGCTTCTGAGCCTCGGCTATATCGTTCTTGCCCTGATCTTTGCAGCCGGCCTGTTTATTTTCATGGGCAACACAGTCGGCTACCAGTTTCTGACAGGCTATCTGATTGAGAAAAGCCTGAGCG
>JBFHPX010000302.1:0-3031 GCA_041592575.1 Alcanivoracaceae bacterium | reverse complement strand
GGCTCCCCGTTCCTCGAAATCGGCCAGTTCGCCGCCTACAACGTCTACGACGAAGAAGTCCCAGCAGCTGGCGTCGTCGCCGGCGTAGGCCGCGTCTCCGGCACCGAATGCATGATCATCGCCAACGACGCCACCGTCAAAGGCGGCAGCTACTATCCGCTGACGGTAAAAAAACATCTGCGCGCTCAGGCCGTCGCCGCCGAAAACAATCTGCCCTGCATCTATCTGGTCGACTCCGGCGGCGCCAACCTGCCACGCCAGGATGAAGTGTTTCCGGACCGCGAGCACTTCGGCCGCATTTTTTTCAATATGGCCAACATGTCCGCCCGTGGCATTCCGCAGATTGCCGTGGTGCTCGGCTCCTGCACCGCCGGTGGTGCCTATGTACCGGCGATGGCCGATGAAACCATTATGGTGCGTAACAACGGCACCATTTTTCTCGCCGGCCCACCACTGGTCAAAGCCGCCACCGGCGAAGAAGTCACTTCGGAAGAACTTGGTGGCGCGGTACTGCACTGCGAGCAATCCGGTGTTGCCGATCATCTTGCCGAAGATGAACCCCACGCCCTGCAACTGACCCGTCAGTGCATCAAAAGACTGAACTGGCGCAAACCTGATCAGCTCGATATCCGCCCTGCCCGACCGCCTGCCTTTGACCCGGAGGAGCTGCTCGGCATTATTCCGCCCACCACGCGCCAGCCAATGCCGGTGCGGGAAATCATCGCCCGGATTGTCGACGATTCCGATCTGGATGAGTTCAAGAGCCGTTACGGCACCACACTGGTAACCGGATTTGCCCGGATTCATGGCATCCCGGTGGGCATCGTCGCCAACGATGGCGTGCTCTATTCCGAGTCGGCGATGAAAGGCGCGCACTTTGTCGAGCTGTGCAATCAACGCAAGATTCCGTTGATCTTCCTTCAGAACATCACCGGTTTTATGGTCGGCAAGAAGTATGAAGCCGAAGGCATCGCCAAGCATGGTGCCAAGATGGTCAATGCGGTGGCCTGTGCGCAGGTGCCCAAGTTTACCGTTGTCATCGGCGGCAGCTTCGGCGCCGGCAACTATGGCATGTGTGGCCGCGCCTATGATCCGCGCTTGCTGTTTATGTGGCCGAATGCACGCATCTCGGTGATGGGTGGTGAACAGGCGGCTAGCGTGCTGACGCAGGTAAAAGGTGCATCGCTGCGCAACAAGGGACAGAGCTGGACCAAAGAAGAAGCCGAAGCCTTCAAGGCCGAGATGATTGAACGCTACGACACCATGGCACAGCCGGTATATGCCAGCGCCCGACTTTGGGATGACGGCGTCATTGATCCGGCCGACACCCGTGACGTGCTTGGTCTGGCGTTATCGGCCAGCTTGAATGCGGAAATCAGCGAGACACGCTACGGCGTGTTCCGCATGTAAGGAGTCGCCATGAGCATCTCTCTGACTGTCGATACGGATCTGGCCCGCATCACTCTGGATAATCCGGCAAAGCATAACGCTTTCGATGACGGCATTATCGAGGCACTGATCGGTGCCTTTAATGAGGCCTCAGCCAATGATGACGTACGCATCATTCTGCTCCGTGCCAACGGCAAGCACTTCAGCGCCGGCGCCGATCTCAGCTGGATGAAGCGCATGGGCGAACTCGACCGGGCGCAGAATCAGGCCGACTCTCTGCGCCTGGCGGAGTTGATGCGCACCATTGACCGAGCCGGCAAACCGGTGATCTGTCGGGTTCAGGGTGCCGCGTTCGGTGGCGCCCTCGGCCTGATTTGCGCCTGCGACATTGCCATTGCCAGTGACGATGCCCGCTTCTGCCTCAGCGAAGTCAAACTCGGTATCCTGCCGGCGGTCATTTCTCCCTATGTAGTCCGCGCCATGGGGGCTCGCCAGGCGCAGCGCTATTTCATGACGGCGGAGATCATTCCGGCCGCCATGGCCGAGCGACTCGGCATTGTCCACGAGCAGGTCCCCACCGAACAGCTTGATATCCGTATCGAGACAATCATGCGAGCGCTGCGTCAAGGCGCACCGAAAGCACAGCTGAAAAGTCGTGAGCTGATTGAGCAGGTAGCCGATCGAGCCATTGGTGCCGATGTGATCGGCTACACCGCCGAACTGATTGCCACCCTGCGTACTGACGACGAGGGCCGCGAAGGCCTGACCGCCTTTCTCGACAAGCGCGCGCCGCGCTGGAGTGCATCATGATCAAACGTCTGCTGATCGCCAACCGTGGCGAGATTGCCCGACGCATTATCCGTACCTGCCGTGAGCAAGGCATTGAAACCGTGGCGGTGTATTCCGATGCCGATCTCAACCTGCCGCACGTGCGCGAAGCGGATATGGCAGTGCGTCTCGGCCCGGCATCGGCGCGCGAGAGCTATCTGGATATCGACAAGGTGGTGGCCGCTGCAGTCAGCAGCGGTGCCGATGCGGTGCATCCCGGCTACGGCTTTCTTTCCGAGAACACTGCCTTTGCTGCAGCCTGCCAAAAGGCTGGCATTATCTTCGTCGGCCCACCGGCCAAAGCCATCGAACTGATGGGCGACAAGGCCGCTGCCCGCAAACTGATGGCGGACAGCGGCGTCGCGGTACTGCCAGGCTGCGATCAGGACATTCGTGATGACAACGACCTGCTCAATGAAGCAAAACGTATCGGCTTCCCGCTGCTGGTCAAGGCAGTGGCCGGTGGCGGTGGCAAAGGCATGCGCGTGGTGCGCAGCGAAGCGGACTTTATCGAAGCGCTACATGGCGCCCGTCGCGAGGCCAAGGCCGCTTTCGCTGATGATCGTGTTCTGCTCGAGCGCTATCTGTCCAATGCCCGGCATATCGAAGTACAGGTATTCGCCGATCAGCATGGCCATACCCTGCACCTGTATGAGCGCGACTGCTCGGTGCAGCGACGCCATCAGAAAATCATTGAGGAAGCGCCGGCGCCTGGTCTTACCGAGGCACAGCGCACTGCCGTTGGCGAAGCCGCAGTGCAGGCCGCCAAAGCGATCGACTATGTCGGCGCCGGCACGGTGGAATTTCTGTTCGC
>JBFHPX010000301.1:0-3032 GCA_041592575.1 Alcanivoracaceae bacterium | reverse complement strand
GGTGATCTGCTCGGCATGTTGTCCGGGGAAGGCGGCGCAGCGGCGGCAACGAAGCCGGCGTCCGCATCTGTTTCTGCCAGCAGGCCGTCGGAGCAGCAAGCTGACGCCAAGCCGGCAGAGCCGAAGCCGGCCAGAGCGCCGGCGGTGGAATCCACTCCGGCAGCCAGCGGCCGCGCCACCCATGCCGGTCCGGCGGTAAGAAAGCTGTGCCGGGAACTGGGCGTCGATGTCGCCGCCGTGACCGGCACCGGTCCGCGCGGCCGGGTGCTGCAGGAGGATGTGCACGGCTGGGTCAAGCAGCGTCTTGCCGAGCCAGGTGCCGGCAGCGGCAGCATGAGTGGGTTGCCGGCGCTGCCGGAGATCGATTTCAGCAAGTTTGGCCCGGTCGAGCGGGTCGAGTTGAACAAGCTGCGCAAGGTGTCTGCCGCCAACCTGCATCGCAGCTGGCTAACGATTCCCCATGTCACCCAGCACGACCTTGCCGATATCACCGAGCTGGAGGCCTTCCGGCAAAGCGAGAACGCCCGGCTCGGCAAGGAAGGCGTCAAGCTGACCATGCTGGCGTTTCTGGTCCGTGCCTGCGCGGTGGCGCTGGCGAAGTTTCCACGCTTCAACAGCTCGATGGCGGTTGATGGCGAGGCCTTGATTGAAAAGCGTTACATCCATATTGGTGTGGCGGTGGAAACCGAGAACGGTTTGATGGTGCCGGTGCTGCGCGATGCCGACAAGAAAGGCATTGTCCAGATTGCCGCCGAGATCAGCGAGCTGGCGGCCAAGGCACGCAATCGCAAGCTGACACCGGCGGACATGCAGGGCGGTACTTTCAGTATTTCCTCGCTGGGTGGCATTGGTGGCACTGCGTTTACGCCGATTGTGAACTGGCCGGAAGTGGCGATTCTCGGGATCAGCAAATCGGAGATGACGCCACGCTGGAATGGCAAGGAGTTTGAGCCGCGGTTAATGTTGCCGCTGTCCCTGTCCTATGACCATCGGGTGATAGATGGCGCTGATGCGGCCCGGTTCATTACTTATCTGAATCAGCTGCTGACCGATATGCGCAGGGCATTGTTGTAACGACGGTTCAAGGTATTTTCGAGTGATAACAAAGCCCCTTTTCAGGGGCTTTGTTATCACTCGGCAGAGTCATTCTGACAAGTGTCAGTTGTCGCGTTTCTTGCCTTTGTGTTCCTCTTTCCGCTCTTGCCATTTTTCCTTGCGTTCATCTCGCAGCTTGGCCATCTCGGCGCGCTGCTCTTCTGTCAGTACAGCGTCGACTTTGCTCTGAGTGGACTCGCGCAGGCTTTCCATGCTCTGGCGGTGTTCGGTAAATATCTGGTTGATCTTTTGCTTCTGGACGTCACTCAGTTCAAGGCGCTTTTCCAGATGCTTCAGGTACTGTTCCTGAAACTTGTCGCCGTCCGGGCCGGGGCCGGCTGCGGCAGCGAGTGGCATGGCAACAAGCAGGGCAAGTAGCACTTTCTTCATGATATGTCTCCCGTTAGATGTTCGGTGCAGGTTCATAATGCCGTCGAAATATGCAATGAATATGCAGCGATCTGGCATATTCAATCAGATGTTGCGCTGGTCAGGCTGCCGAGCCGGTAGCCGGCGCCGTAGACCGAATCAACAAACTGGACACCCGGGAAGCGTTCGGCCAGCTTCTGCCGCAGCTTTTTAACATGGCTGTCGATGGTTCGGTCACTGACAATTCTGTGATCACTATAGATCCGGTCCATCAGTTGTTGGCGTGAGCGGATGTAGCCGGGGTGATCTGCCAGCGTTTGCATCAGCGCGAATTCAACTGTGGTCAGTGACAGGCTTTCCCCGCCGAAGATCAGAGCCAGGCGATCTGGGTCCAGCTGCAGTCCGCTGTCGCTGACCGGTGGCTGCTGCAGGCGACGCAGCACTGCCTTGATTCTGGCAATCACCTCGCGCGGGCTGAACGGTTTGCAGATGTAGTCGTCAGCGCCCAGCTCCAGGCCGAGCAGACGGTCTAGCTCATCGACCCGGGCGCTGGTAATCAGGATCGGCACGTTGGAGTGGCGGCGAATGGCCTTGCAGATATCCAGGCCGTCGCCATCGGGCAGCATCAAATCAAGCAATACAGCGTCCGCGCCCTGTTCCTGCAGAACGGCAAGGCCTTCGGCGCCGCGCAGGCAGACGCTGGCGGTAAAACCGGCATGACGGCAATAATCCGCTAACAGGCTGGCCAGCTTTTCCTCGTCCTCAATGATCAGTATCCGGGTCATGGGAACGCATCCAGGTTGACGGTAATCATCAGGCCGCCCAGTGGCGACCCGGTTGCAACAATACTGCCACCATGGGCCTCGGCGATGCGTCGACACAGGGCCAGCCCGAGTCCGGCGCCGCCCAGCTCCCGGTTGCGAGAACTCTCGATCCGGAACAGTCGCTCGAACAGTTTCTCGTGGTTCTGCTCGGCGACGCCGGGGGCGCTATCGGCAACAGCAAGACATATGCCCTTGGCGGACCGTTCCAATACGATCTGAATCCGACCGCCACGGTCGGTGTACTTGATGCTGTTATCCAGCAGGTTGTCGATCAGCTGGCGCAGCCGGGTGGCGTCGCCTTCGATCATCACCGGCGCCGCCCCTGCTTGCAGGACAACATCCAGAGCATGATCGGCAATGCGTCCGTTCATCGCTTGCAGGGCGTCTTCGAGCAGGGTTTTCAGGTCGAGGCGGGCAAACCGGTAGCGCAGCGCACCGGCGTCCGCCAAAGCAAGGTCATGCAGATCATCCAGCAAGCGGCGCAAGTGCAGCACTTCCTGATGCAGTGAGCCAAGCCTTGTGGGGTCGGCGTCGCGGACGCCATCCAGCAATGCCTCCAGTTCGCCCTGCAGCACCGCCACCGGCGTACGCAGCTCATGGGATATATCTGCCAGCCAGCGCTCCCGTGCAGTGCTCGATTCCGCCAGCGAGTGGGCCAGCCGATTCATGCTGCGAAT
Organism: Alcanivoracaceae bacterium; assembly: GCA_041592575.1. GTDB lineage: Bacteria > Pseudomonadota > Gammaproteobacteria > Pseudomonadales > Alcanivoracaceae > PGZG01. The sequence goes on along the minus strand of JBFHPX010000301.1, from coordinate 67 downwards.
CAGCTCGCCGAGCTCGTCGTTGCGTTGTTCCGGCAACCGGGCCTGATACTCGCCGTCACCAAGGCGC
>JBFHPX010000300.1:0-3033 GCA_041592575.1 Alcanivoracaceae bacterium | reverse complement strand
CCCGCGTGTTGCTTTCAAACAAGGTGAATTACTGGACGGGCAATGAGTGCCGTCAGTTTGAGCAGGAGTTTGCTGCCTTTGCCGATTGCGAACACGCAGTGGCGTTAAGTAACGGCACTCTGGCGCTGGATGTGGCACTCAAGGCATTGGGGATTGGCCCCGGTGATGAGGTGGTGGTGACACCGCGCACTTTTCTCGCATCGGCGTCTTCTATTGTCACGGCGGGCGCTACGCCGGTATTTGCCGAGGTGGATCGCGATACCCAAAACATTACCGCTGACACCATTCGCGCAGTGCTGTCGCCAAATGCCCGTGCGGTGATCTGTGTCCATCTGGCGGGCATGCCTTGTGATATGGACCCAATCATGCAGTTGGCGGCGGCGCAGAATCTGTTTGTCATCGAGGATTGCGCCCAGGCCCACGGTGCCCGTTACAAGGGCAGGGCGGTGGGCAGTATTGGTCATGTCGGTGCCTGGTCGTTCTGTCAGGACAAGATCATGACCACCGGCGGCGAAGGTGGCATGGTCACCACCAATGACCGTGAACTCTGGTCGAAAATGTGGAGTTACAAGGATCACGGTAAAAGCTGGCAAGCGGTATACGAGCGCGAGCATCCGCCGGGGTTTCGCTGGCTGCACGAAAGTTTTGGCACCAATTGGCGCATGACCGAGCTGCAGGGTGTGATTGGTCGCATTCAGTTAACACGCATGCCTGCCTGGACGGCGGCCCGCCGGGCCCATGCTGCTCGCATCTGGCAGGCCGCTGCTAACGTGCCCGGTCTTCGAGTTCCGGAAATACCGGAATGGGCCGACCATGCCGCTTACAAGTGCTATGTCTTTGTCGAGCCGGAACGGCTGGCTGAGGGCTGGGACCGTGACCGCATCATGCACGAGATTAACCAGCGCGGCGTGCCCTGTTTTTCCGGATCCTGTTCTGAGGTGTATCTCGAGAAAGCTTTTGATGCGTACGTGTCCGATGGTCGTAACTGGCGTCCGGCGAATCGGCTGCCGGTGGCAAAGGAGTTGGGCGAAACCAGTTTGATGTTTCTGGTGCACCCGACGCTGACGGAGGCAGAGATAGGTAAGACCTGCCAGGTGTTGGCGGAGGTCATGGCGAGGGCCATGGCATAGGTGGCGAGCCAATCATGCCTAAGATTTTGATATCATACTGCCGTCCTGTTTTAGTGCGAATATTTACGTAGACTTCACAGTCTATCGGGGGTACACGCCCGCCATTCAATGATGCAAAGGATGTTGCTGTTATGAGAGAGCGGTTTCGACTGCTTCACCTTGATCTGATTGCCTGGCCACGTATGGCCAAGCGTCTGCTGATGTTTTCGCTCGATGCCGCAGTGTTGCCGGTGTTGATGCTGGCAGCCTTTATGATTCGGCTGGGTCACGGTTTCTTTTTCCCTGTCGATATCTGGCTGATGCCCGCCGCTGCGGTGGTTACCATTGCCATGCTGTATCTGACAGGTTTTTACCGAATGGTTATCCGCTTTATGGGTAGCGAGATGGCCTATTCCATCGTCGTCAGCATGGTGCTGGCGTCGGCCGGTCTGGCGGCGCTGGCCTACATGGTGCCGGCCACGGCCACACCCCGTTCTGTGTTTATTATTTATGCCTTGCTCGGCATGTTGTATCTGGGCGGCAGCCGCTTTGTCGCCCGTCGCTACTTGCTGTGGGCCTCCGGGCGTCACTCCGAGCGCAAGCAGGTAGTCATCTTCGGTGCCGGCGGCGCTGGCGTGCAGGCGGTGGCGGCGTTGGCCAATGCCGGTACTTATCAGCCGGTGGCGTTTGTTGATGACGATCCGTCGCGTCGCGGTGAACTGCTGCAAGGTATGCCGGTGCTGGATCGCGCCGGGTTACAGCGGTTGCTGGTGCGTCAGCAAGTGCATGCCGTGTTGTTGGCCATGCCCTCCGCGACCCGCAGCCAGCGCATGGAGGTGGTCCGCTTTCTGGAGGCATTGGACACACCGGTAAAGGTTAAAAGCGTGCCGTCGTTGACGGACATTATTACCGGCAAGGCCCGTATCGAGGAGCTGCGGGATGTCGGGGTGGAAGATCTGCTGGGCCGCGAGCCGGTGCCGCCGCGCCAGGAGCTGCTTGATAGCGCGGTGAAGGGCAAGGTGGTGTTGGTCACTGGCGCAGGCGGTTCCATCGGCGGCGAGCTGTGCCGCCAGATCATGCGTTTGCAGCCGCGCCGCCTGGTGCTGCTGGAGGTGAGTGAGATTGGCCTGTACTCCATCGAGCATGAGCTGCGTGTACTGTGCGGTAATTGCGGCGTCGAGTTTGCCGCCATGCTGGGTTCGGTCACGGATCGGGATTTTATCGCCTCGGTGTTTGCCCTGCATGATGTGCACACTGTCTATCACGCCGCAGCCTATAAACATGTGCCCATTGTCGAGCACAATGTTTCTGCCGGTGTCCGCAATAATGTGATTGGCACACAGGTCGTTGCCGAGGAAGCGGAAAGGGCAGGGGTTGAGCGCTTTATTCTGATCTCCACGGACAAGGCAGTACGTCCCACCAATGTCATGGGGGCCAGCAAACGTCTGGCCGAGTTGGTATTGCAGTCACTCGCGGCGCGGGGCAGTAACACCATTTTCACCATGGTACGTTTCGGTAATGTGCTGGATTCTTCCGGCTCTGTGGTGCCGCTGTTTCGGGAGCAGATTCGTAGCGGCGGCCCCGTCACGGTGACGCACCCGGAGGTAATCCGCTACTTTATGACCATTCCGGAAGCCGCCCAGTTAGTGATTCAGGCGGGTGCCATGGCGCGCGGTGGCGAAGTGTTTGTGCTGGACATGGGCCAGCCGGTCCGCATTTATGATCTGGCCTGCACCATGATTCGGTTAATGGGCCTGGCGCTGAAGGATGAGAACAACCCCCATGGCGATATTGAAATACGCTTTACCGGGCTGCGAGCAGGCGAAAAGCTCTATGAAGAGCTGCTGATCGGTGAAGACAGCAGCAGCACGGATCACCCGGCTATCTTGCGCGCCCATGAGGAGATGATTCCCTGGAGCAGGTT
>JBFHPX010000299.1:0-3035 GCA_041592575.1 Alcanivoracaceae bacterium | reverse complement strand
TGTCCTGATCGGTATCGCGGAACTCGAACTGATAGGAAACCTGCGGCAGCAGGCCGGCACGCGCCTGAATCCTGGCCTCTCCCGTGGCACCCAGCTCATGGCGGGCGGCGAGATAGACCGGATCATGCTCCTTGGCCAGCGTCAGGCTGTCCACCAGATCCATGCCCAACGCTGGAAGGGACAGGCACAGCATCCCAAGGCCAAGCACCCGGTTCATTCCCGGCAAAGTGTGTTTCCCCCTATCCAATTTCCTTCCCCCACTACGCAAAACCCAGCGACCTTGAACAAGGCCCTTTACCTGCTCCTTACCCGGATTCGCGCATCCTTAGCCAATGTCGGCAGGACGTTCTGGGACGACTCCCGGATCAATCGCTCTGGAAAGCGTCAATTCCGGGAAAACACGTCCTTTGTCGAATCGCAATGGCGGAACAATCCCACCTTGGAATCTAGCACCAATGCCTTACAAAATCATGTAATAAATGCCACAGGGTTCACCGCCATTATGTGCGCCATGCACGCTTGCGGCACGAGCATAAAGTACGCAATCGTCGCCGATATGGCGCATAAAATGTCTAAAAATCGTCAAAATCGACTAAAATCAAGAAGCCATCCTGCGGCGTCGGCGTGTTTGGCCATTTTGCCGGGATCCTGTGTGCGCCGGATGCCCCCGGAAACCAGCCCTGTTCAGGCTGCCGAGTCCGGGGTTCCGGTGATGGCGCTATGCCTGCGCGAGGCGATCAAGCAGATGCGGCAATGTGCGACGCGGCGGGCTTTGGACTTATAACGCTGAGCGGCCAATCAGGGCTCTGGGAGGCATCACCCCCAAACAGAAGGTGGCCGTGGTGGCCTGACGCTACTGCTGGGCGCCGTTAGAAATGGGGGCGTTTTCTATGACGAGCCGGACGGCTCTTTCTCCACATACTGGCCGGATTACCTGCCCGTTCCTGCACAGCTGATGCCGAAATTTGTCAGGCATAGTGCCTCGGCGCATCCGGCGCTGAACACGGAAGGTGGTGTCAACTGGGTATGTGACCTTTAGCAGTGAGGCCTGATGTATCGGGGAGGAATACCGGCATCAGAGCAGGGCGAAAGCACCCTGCACTGATGCCTTCTCTGTCAGGCCGTGGCCACCTGCTTCACTTCCTCACCCTCTTCCACCGAACTGCGAATCAGGTGATCAAACGCCCCCAGCGATGCCTTGGCGCCCTCGCCCATGGCGATAATGATCTGCTTGTACGGCGCGATGGTGCAGTCGCCGGCGGCGAACACGCCGGGCACGCTGGTCTGGCCGCGGGCGTCGACTTCAATCTCGCCGCGGTTGCTCAGCGCCACCGTGCCTTTGAGCCAGTCGGTATTCGGCACCAGGCCGATCTGCACAAACACGCCCTCAAGATCCAGTTTCACCACCTCGTCGTTAGTGCGGTTCTTGTATGTCAGGCCGGTCATGCGCTGGCCATCGCCGTGCACTTCGGTGGTCAGGGCCGACACCACGATGCTGACGTTCGGCAGGCTGCGCAGTTTGCGCTGCAGCACTTCGTCGGCGCGCAGCTTGCTGTCGAATTCGATCAGGGTGACGTGGGCGACCACGCCAGCCAGATCAATGGCGGCTTCGACGCCGGAGTTGCCACCGCCAATCACCGCCACACGCTTGCCCTTGAACAGCGGGCCATCGCAGTGCGGGCAGTAGGCGACGCCGCGACCGCGATATTCCTGCTCGCCGGGGACGTTCATTTCACGCCAGCGGGCGCCGGTGGCAATCAGCACCGATTTGCTTTTCAGTACCGCGCCATTGGCCAGATGAATTTCGCTGACGGTGCCGGGCACCAGTTTTGCTGCACGCTGGTTGTTCATGATGTCGACGTCATAGGCCTTGACGTGCTGCTCAAGGCCGGCGGACAGTTTCGGGCCGTCGGTCTCGTTGACGGAAATAAAATTCTCGATCGCCATGGTGTCGAGTACCTGACCACCGAAACGCTCGGCCAGTACTCCGGTGCGAATACCCTTGCGGGCGGCATAGATCGCCGCCGCAGCACCGGCGGGGCCACCGCCGACGATGAGCATATCGAAGGTGTCCTTGCTGTTGAGTTTTTCCGCGTCACAGTCGGCGGCGCCGCTGTCGGCTTTCGACAGGATTTCTTCCAGCGTCATCCGGCCCTGACCAACGGCCTCGCCATTCAGTAACACGGTGGGTACCGCCATGATCTGACGGGCGTTAACCTCATCCTGGAACAGGGCGCCATCGATCATGGTGTGGCGCACCCCGGGGTTAAGTGCAGCCATCAGATTCAGTGCCTGGACCACATCCGGGCAGTTGTGGCAGCTCAGCGAAATAAAGGTTTCGAAGTGGAACTCGCCGCGCAGACTCTTGATCTGCTCGATCAGATCCGCCTCGACTTTCGCCGGGTAACCGGACACCTGCAGCAGGGCCAGCACCAGCGAGGTAAATTCATGGCCCATGGGCAGGCCGGCAAAATGCACACCGGTGTCTTCGCCGGGACGGTTCACGGCAAAGGTCGGCTTGCGAATAGCAGCGTCGGCGCCATGACGCAGACTGATTTTGTCAGTCAGCGAGACGATGTCTTCCAGTAGCGCGGTCATTTCCCGCGACTTGTCTCCGGCATCGGTATAGGCCACCAGCTCGATCGGGTTGACGAGCTTTTCAAGGTAAGCACGCAATTGGGTTCTCAGATTGGCATCAAGCATGGTCCCGTCCTTTTGCTGGAGATGTCGGATAAAAATTCATACAACACCGGCGCTTGTGGCGCCGGCGCAGACCTGCGTCCGGATCACGGACGCAGGCGGTTCGGTCAGTGGAGCAATCAGATCTTGCCAACCAGATCGAGCGACGGTGCCAGCGTGGCTTCGCCTTCTTTCCACTTGGCCGGGCAGACTTCGCCGGGGTGGGCGGCAACGTACTGGGCCGCTTTGACTTTGCGCAGCAGCTCGGACGCATCACGGCCGATGCCGCCGGCGTTGACTTCGATGATCTGGATCTTGCCGTCCGGATCAATCACGAAGGTGCCACGCTCGGCGAG
>JBFHPX010000298.1:0-3036 GCA_041592575.1 Alcanivoracaceae bacterium | reverse complement strand
GGGCGAGGACGCGAAGCAGCCACGCTGTGCTGGATATTTCAGACATCGCACCCGTGCCTTCCGCGAACATGCCCGCTGATTCGCATCAGAGCCATTTATCTCCCGTGCCGATCATCACTCCGGCACAGGACGATCCGCACAGAGGACATCACTGATGAACCGCAGAGACTTTCTGTTCGCCGCCGGCGCGATGCTTCCCGCTGCAGCCATTACCAAAGCATTGGCTGAATCCGGCCATGTCCATCACAACAGCGGTGAAGCCACCGCCGGCAAACGTACCGGTCAGGGCTACATGCCAGTACACACGCCAAATGGCTGGACCTTGCCGCATAAAGTAGTCGATGGCGTGAAAGAGTTTCATCTGGTGGCCGAGGAAATCGAGCACGAGTTCGCGCCGGGCTCAAAGGCAAAATGCTGGGGCTATAACGGCACCACGCCGGGGCCAACGCTGGAAGCGGTGGAGGGCGACCGGGTGCGTATCTATGTCACTAACCGTCTGCCGGAGCACACCAGCATTCACTGGCACGGGCTGATTCTGCCGGCCGGCATGGATGGCGTGTCCGGCGTGACACAGCCGGCCATTCAGCCCGGCGAGACGTTCGTTTATGAATTCACCCTGCAACAGCATGGCACCCACATGTATCACCCGCATGCGGATGAGATGGTGCAACTGGCCATGGGCATGATGGGGATGTTTATCATTCACCCGAAAGGTGGCGAGGCCGAGCCGGTTGATCGCGATTACGCTATTTTGCTGCACAACTGGGCCATGCATCCGGGTACTTCGCGGCCGGACCCGGCGGTGATGCAGGAGTTCGATCTGTGGACCATGAACTCGAAAGTATTCCCGGCCATTGATTCACTGGTGGCAAGAACCGGCGAGCGGGTGCGCATTCGTATCGGCAACCTGTCGATGTGGAATCATCCGATTCACCTGCATGGCGTAGTGTTTTCGGTCACCGGCGGCGACGGTGGCCGCTGGCCGAGAACCCAGTGGCGCAGCGAAGTCACCGAGATTGTCGGTGTTGGTCAGGCCCGCGATATCGAGTTTGTTGCCGTGCCCGGTGACTGGGCGTTTCATTGCCATATGTCGCACCACACCATGAATGCCATGGGCCATGACATTCCCAATACGCTCGGCGTTGATCAGTCCGGCGTTGAAGCGGAGATCCGCAAGCTGCTTCCGGAATACATGGCCATGGGCCAGTTCGGTATGGGCGAGCATCAGCATCATGTCGACAGTGGCCATATGCCGGGGCCGGCCAACACACTGGCGATGATGACCGGTGTCGGTCCATTCGGAAATATCGAAATGGGCGGCATGTTCACGCTGGTGAAAACCCGCGACGATATTGCCGCAGGTGACTTCAGCGACCCGGGCTGGTATCAACATCCCGAGGGCACGGTGGCACGCCGAATCAGCAGCAATCCGGATTACGGCAAGCCGGCACGGCGCGGCACACCGGCCAGCCGTGACAGCAAGACCTTGCCGGCACCATCACGACACAACAATCACGATCATCACTGAACAAGGAGTATTACCATGCGCAATTATCTCGCCCGACTGATCCGCCGATCGCCATTGCTGGTGGCACTGGTATCGACCCTGCTTTTTTCCGCCCCGCCGGTAATGGCGGAGGAGCCACTCGCTGAGATCACCGTATGGCACAGCCCGACCTGCGGCTGCTGCACCGACTGGATCGACCACCTGAAGCAAGCCGGCTTTCCGGTGCGCAGCCACGCCCAGCACGATGTCGCCATGATCAAGCACCGCCTCGGGCTGCCGAACAATCTGGCTTCCTGCCACACCGGCATGGTCGACGGTTATGTCATCGAAGGGCATGTGCCGGCGGCGGACATCAAACGCCTGCTGAAGGAGCGCCCGTTTGTGCGTGGCCTGAGCGTGCCAGGCATGCCGATAGGATCGCCGGGCATGGAGATGGGCGACCGGGTAGACCCCTATGAAGTATTGAGCTTTGACGAGGACGGCAAGACCGAGGTGTTTTCCCGTCATCCCTGAAGCAACCACCAGCCCCTTGATCGAGGCTGGCACAGACTATTGATAATGAGAATGGTTCTCACTATGATTCGCATCTGTCGAATCTCTGGGGGACCATTCCATGTCATTGCACAAACCTGCCCGGCTGCTGCCTCTGGCTGCCGCGATCAGCGCCATCACCCTTGCCACGGCCTCCATCGCCATTGCCGAAGATACCGCGCTGGAGCTGGCGCCGGTCACCATCGAAGCTGACGCTGAACAGGCCAGCGGCCCGGTCAGCGGCTACACCGCCACCCGCTCCGTCACGGCCACCAAAACCGATACCCCGCTGAAGGAAGTGCCGCAGGCGATCACCGTGATCAGCGCCGATCAGGTCACGGACCAGAAAGCGAAAAACCTGCAGGAAGTGCTGGCCTACAGCGCCGGTGTGCGCGCTGCCCTGTATGGTGTCGACAATCGTGGTGACTGGTTCACCATTCGCGGCAGCAGCAACAGCTCCATCCTGCTCGATGGCCTGCGTTTGCCACGCAGCGGCTGGTACGGTTCAGTCCGCAGCGAGCCCTACGGCTTCGAGCGCATCGAGGTCTTGCGTGGCCCGAGCTCGGTAGTTGGCGGCCAGAATCCACCTGGTGGTCTGGTTAATCTGGTGTCGAAGCGGCCACTGGCAAGCGCACAGAACGAGATCGTTGCCGAACTGGGTAATGACGAGCACCGGCAGCTGTCGCTCGACAGCACCGGCCCGGTCGCCGGCAGTGACACCCTGCTCTACCGCATGGTCGGTGTGATCAAGGACAGTGGCACACAGATCGATTACGCCAAAGAGGAGCGTCAGTTCATCGCCCCGTCGATCACCTGGTTGCCCAGCGACAGCACCCGCGTCACCGCCTATGCCGAATACCAGAAAGACGAAAGCGGCAATACCAACGCTTTCCTGCCCTGGTCCGGTTCGCTCTATCCGATTCTCGATCCGACTTCCGCAGGCTATCTGCGCTATATCCCGCGCGACCTGTTTATCGGCGAGCCGGACTGGGACAGCT